>NZ_JABERK010000015.1:0-123074 GCF_013004315.1 Acinetobacter sp. ANC 5378 | reverse complement strand
AAAATGCTGTGCTGCTTTTCGCACAGACATTTTATCTCTAGCCATAATTTCTATGACTTTGTCTTTAAAATCTTTTGAATATCCCATGCTTCTATTGTTCTATATTTTTGAGTATTTGGCTATAAATAAAGTTTCTATTTTATTCCGCTGCTTTAAATTGTATTCATCTGCTTTGGATAAACCAACAGCTTGCATGTTTTTACGATGATATGTAATTAAATCAATACCTTTGTTCTTCAACTTGGATTTCAATTCGTGACTGATGTATCCACGATCCGCATAGAGTTTTGCTTTTAATCCGTCTACCAACTGTTCAACCATTTTAATATCTGCTGTATGCCCATTGGATAAAGCTGTACGGACAATCTCTCCTGATTGATTCATGATTAAATGCAGCTTACAGCCATAGAACCAGCCCATAGAGCTCTTGCCTCTAGATGCAATTTTAGCTAAAGATTTATGTCGCTGAATGCGTTGATTTTTACATACTGGCAGTGTCGTTGAATCAACCCATAAATAAGCGTTTTGCTGATCTTTCATCAAAGCAAAATGCAAAGCATGTAATGCTAATTGATGTGATTGAATCAGATGAATTATGCGTTGGTAACAAGGTAGACTTTTAAATAAATGACTTTTATCTTGTCTTAAAGATGCAAAGAACGCTTTAAAGTTGTTGAAATGTGAACATTTATACCAAATGGCAATAAAGACGATTTCAGAAAGGCTCAATACGGATGAGCGCACTCTTAAGCGTTTTTTTCCTTGTTTTAGAAAATTCCAATAAGTTGATTCAAATTTTTGAAAGAAATCATCAATTGCACAGAATAAAGTAATAAAATCAAACATGGTGACTAGAGTTGTGAGTTTGGTGTGGTAACTCAACTGATGGCTCTAGTCATCTTTTTTTCAAGTCAATTTCTTATCCGAGATTCGGGTTAAATAGTAACGAATAACTATCTTTACTATGTTTGTAACAACTTGGAAATATATAAGTAATTTCAGGACGCTCTTTTTCAAAAGAAGCCTGTAAACTTTTTTCATTAATTACTGCAATTTCTTTCTGTTGCTTAACACTCTCTTTCATTTCATCAATCTGTAATTGCAAGGCTCTTTCTTGCTGTTCCAAAGCTTTGGTATTTTGTTCTAACTGCTTACCTTGTTGTACATAACCCAAGATCAACCAAAAGAAAGCGACAGGAGCAAATATTCCTGCAAGAAAATCACCAAGTTCATTTAGTGAGGTTGGCGATTTCAGCCCTCCAAAAATCCAAAATGCAACAATTACAGCCAACCAAACGACCGTAATTCCTATTCCCCAATTTAAACTTTTTTGATTCATATTTTTCTAATAAAAAACCGACGCCTAAGCATCGGTTTTACATAACTTTAAAAAACTAGCAAATTAAGCTTTCAACCACTTCTCTGCTTTGGCTTGATCTTCAACTTTCAGTTCAACCGTGGTCAAATCAATTGCACCACCTTGAACTTCAAACTGAATAAATTCATCACGGCGGAATGCATACACAGTGAAAGCACCTGCTTGTTTTGCATATTTCTCAAGAAGTTTTTCAGAGGCTTTTAAGCCATCAATTGCAACAATCACATCATTGGCTGAAAGACCGGCTTTCGCCCCTGCACTGTCACGACGAACCTGTTGAATCACCACACCTTCAGGTTTATCTGCAACTTTTAGTCCGAATGGCAAAGCTTTTTCATTTTTCAACTCAAAACTTAGACCAAATTCAGGGAACAACTGATCCAGTGGCAATTCGTCTGTGGTGTTAATCAAATGATTAATTTGTTCAAGCCAGCTTTGACCCGTCAACTCCTGACACAAATCAAAGATGGTACGTTCATTCACCTGAATGCCCTTTTGCGCATTTTCATACAGCTTACGCATGAGTGCATCCAGGCTTGAACCTTTAAGACGCAATCCTAAATCCAGGCACAACGCCACCAAACAACCTTTGTTGTAATAACTTGTACCTGCATTATTCGAGTTCTCATCCTGACGGTAGAATTTTACCCATGCATCAAAACTGGATTCCGCCACAGTTTGAATCGCATGACCTGGGTTTTGCAGGTAACGATCAATCTGTACTTTTAATAAAGCAATATACGATTCCTGATTAATCACACCGCTACGCAGCAAAATCAAATCGTCGTAATAAGAAGTAAAGCCTTCAAAGATCCAGAGGAGTGAAGTATAGCCTTCTCTATTCAAATCATAATTGACAAAGTTTTCAGGACGAATAAATTTCACCAGCCATGAGTGGAAATATTCGTGACTGCATAAACCCAAGAAACGTTGATAGTCTTTCGATGGTTCTTCTGGCTCATCAACTTTCGGAAAATCATCACGTGGAGTAATCAAGCTGGTGCTATTCGGGTGTTCCAAACCACCATAACTATTGCCTGTTGCCATCGTCATAAACGTATAGTTTTCAAATGGCGCTGAACCAAACATTGAAATTTCTGTGCTACAGATTTTTTCAATGTCTTGCTGCATACGCTGGACATTCATGGCATGTTTGCCCGAAACCACAAACTCATGCGGAATACCATTGGCTTCAAAACTAAAACGGGTTTGATCAGCCAGTTCAAATGGCGAATCAATTAGCTGCACATAGTTTTTAGCTTTTAAGGTATAACGACCTTTGACCAAGCTCTTATTTTCCAAACCGGTAGCCAATTGGAAGTGTTTCAGTTCAGGCGGCAAGAACACTTCAACTTCAATGGCTTTATCTTCCTGACCTTCCAGTCCCAAACATGCACAGGCTGGATTCACGTATAAACGTGTCTGATCCACATATGCACCGCGAACAGACAAATCATAGGCATAAACATCATATTCAACCGTAATCAGTTCATGATCAGTATTAAATAAACGCCATTTATTCTTTTCAAATTTTTGAATCTGTAAAATGCGGCCATCTTCATCATATGCTTTAACTGATTCAAGATGCTTTGAAAACTCGCGAATCAAATAACTTCCCGGAATCCAGGTCGGTAAAGAAAGTACTTGGGTAGGGTTTGCTAAAAAGCGAAGTGTCACGTGAACTAGATGCTGACGATAATCGTCAAATTCGATTTGATAATGCAACATAATGGGCAATACAAAATAAAAAAAGGTAACTTGGCAATTAGCTTAGCATTTTTTTACAAAGCAATGCGAACTGTCGCAATTGTCTACAATTCTGACTAGCCATTGCTAAAAAAAAAGCATAGCATGCCCGTGATTTTTTGCATTTTAAAGTCAATGGATTGGCAAATAAAGGAACATCATTGAAAGCTGTCATCTACCTCCTCGCGTCTCTTTGTTTATTGTGCTCCACGATAGTCAATGCTGCGTTACTGAACCTCGTCCCTGAAAGCGTTGAAGCTGCTGCATGGACCATTCTTGATACTCAATCCGGACAAGTGATTGCGGAGCACAATAGCCATGAGCAACGTGCACCGGCATCAATGACCAAAATGATGGTTGCGTATATAGCGCTGAAAGAAATTGAAGCGGGGCATTTAAAAAAGGATGAAATCATCACTGCAACACCGGTGGTAAAAATGGTGCAGTGGGATGAATCACAAATGTACCTGAAAGAAGGTGATCAGATCTCCGTTGATCAGCTGTTGGCGGGTTTGATCGTGATGTCAGCCAATGATGCTGCCGTGACTTTAGCGGAACGTATTTCAGGGACAGTACCGGCTTTCATCCAACGCATGAATAAAGAAGCCAAAGCTTTGGGAATGAACGATACGCATTTTGCCAATGCACCCGGTGTGACCATGCCAGATCATTTTTCCTCTGCACATGACATGGCACTGCTGGGTCAAGCACTCGCATTACAGACTCCTGAATATTTACACTATTCAGTGATGCCAAGTTTCAGTTATAACCAGCGTTTTCACCGTGCAACCAACTTGGCGCTCAAATTTGACCCAACTGTGGATGGTTTAAAAACCGGTTTTACCAAAGCCGCAGGTTATAACCTGGCACTGACTGCACATCGTCCTACCGGTAATCCGGCACTGCCTGAACGTCGCCTGATTGTCGTGGTCATGGGCACAAAAAATGCTTTAAAACGTGCTGAAGTTGCCCACACACTGCTGAACATGGCTTATACCTATACTCGCAATGAAGTGGCGATTAAAGACAAGCAGCTGATTGCTGAATTGCCGGTGATCAAATCCACTTTAAAAATGTTTAAACTGGAAACCAGCAAACCGCAAATTGTGACGACCTCTTTATATGACCAGCCTTATGCAATTGATCTGCAAACCTATGACACCGTGAATCAGCGTATTATGTTGAATACAGGCAATGGTACGATTCAGGTGATCGATCCATTACAAGAAACAAAAACCCACTTAAATGTCGAAATCAAAGAAAAACTACTGACTGCCCCATTAGCCAAAGTGATGGAATTGGCAACTGTGCAGGTTTATCAAAACAACCAGTTGATTCGCACCATTGCTATTGAAAATGATGTGCAAATCGAAGAAGCCAATTTCTTCCAGAAAATTGCGATTTGGTTTAAACAGCTTTTTAGTTTTTTCTCGACTGATGAAATTCAAGTCAAAATTTATCCTCTAGGCTAATTGCGTGACATTTCTTTAAGTTGTGTAAGCTGTATAACAATCTAAACAAGAGCAATGAATTGAAGATGGCATATGGATGCCATCTTCTTTTTTTGTCTTTAAAATAACAAATAGATCAAATAGGAGTAATCTGCATAAAATTATGATTGTGGGTGGTGGTGCCGGCGGTTTAGAGCTGGCTACCTAACTGGGGGATGCCATGAAAGCCCGCATTCAAGGCAAACCACAGCCGATGTTCAAATTTTTCCGACAAAGGTTCATTGGTGTCATTAAGCCATCATAAAGCAGTAGGAGAATTACTCGGGCAAGTGAATGTGCAAGGTTTTATCGCGAAATCGATGTATGTTTCTTTATGTCGACTGCATCAAGCCGCAATTCATGGCTATACTCATGCCGGTCTTTTGACCGCTAAGGATTTTGTCACAAGAAAAACGGCTTCAAAGATAAAATTACATTGAAATTTTAAAAACCGTCCCTATTATTAAGAAAATGTCATTAAAAACGTAGAAAATGCAGATTTTTGATAAATATGATCTACAAAATCTGCTTTTCACTTTATGATGTCCCCTTTAAAAATTGAATGGATCAATAACATGACTGCTATTGCAAATGACCTCGTGGTTTCTTTCCACTACACGTTGACTAACGCAGAAGGCGAAACTCTCGACCAATCACAAGGTGAACCACTTGCATATTTGCACGGTGCAGGTAACATCATCCCAGGTTTAGAAAATGCTTTGGAAGGCAAAACTGTTGGTGATAAATTTACTGTAAATGTTCCTGCAGCTGAAGGTTATGGCGAATATAACCCAGAAATGGTTCAAGAAGTTCCTGCTCAAATGTTCCAAGGCGTGGACAACATCCAACCAGGTATGCAGTTCCAAGCTCAAACTGATGACGGCGTGCAAATCGTGACTGTTAAAGCAGTTGAAGGCGACACAATCGTTGTGGATGCTAATTTCCCACTTGCTGGTCAAGACTTAACTTTCGAAGTTGAAATTGTTGAAATTCGTGAAGCTTCTGCTGAAGAATTAGAACACGGTCACGTACACGGCGCTGGTGGTCACCACCACTAAGATCGGTACAGATCAAAAAAGGCAAAGTTTTACTTTGCCTTTTTATTGCCTGAAATTTTTATACTGAATTCAATTACCAAAAAAAAATTAGTTTGTTTAACCATTTTATTAGCAACCTCTCTACAGCTGGCTGATTTGTTTTAAGCGCTGAAGATCGAGAATCCGAATCTGACTATAACTCCACTCTACAATGCCTTCCTGTATAAAATATTGCAGCTGCTTATTTAAGGTTTGTCGGGACACATTCAGTAATTCGGCAAATTCCTGTTGGCTCATTTTGAACTGAAGCGTTGAATGCAGCTGACTTTCAGGTGTTGCCTGCTGCCCCAAAATCATTAAATGTCGCGCAATCTTTTGATTGATGCTCGCGGTTTGCAGATAACGGTTTTTCTCCATCAAGCCATACATTCGCTCACTCAGTAATTGAATGATCTGCCACATGGCTTGTGGCTGCTGCTGTAATTGCTCCAGAAAAACCTGACCTGAAATCACCGCCACTTCAACCTGCTCTAGTGCATAAAAATCAAAAGTCAGCGGTTTTTGCTGCAAAAATGGCACCAGATTAAATACCGAATACATTTTCACATAATCACTGACTTTAAACTCGCCATCACTGAGCAGCCAGCCAATCTGCATCCGTCCAGACAACAGCACATAGATATCATCCAGCTTTTGTTGATAACGCAAAATCTGTTGTTGCGGTAAAAAACGTAGATATTTCACATGCTGCATTAACGTTTGATGTGATTGTGCATTGAATGCTGAAAAGACCACATCCTCCTTGAAAATTTGCTGTAATTTTTCTGCACGACTGAACATGTGAAATTGATGTTCTCATAAAAAAAACCTAGTAAACAAATACTAGGTTTTTCATCTCTTTAGACCAACCAATTTTTAGCGCTATGTATATCTCTAATTCAGATCAATATCGATTCTACACAGCGCCATCTTACAATCGAGTTATTAGGATGCTTTTTCTAAAATTTGACCATTTTCAAAGGTAAAATTGGAAATGTCCTGTTTCACGACTTTCTTCAAGCTCACACTTGGACGACCATCTACACCAAACGGGATCTCGCCTTCAATGGTGACACGACGTACCACACGTAGGTCGTCACCATAGTCATTAATCGCACGGTGTTGTGTGGCACGGTTATCCCAGATTGCGACATCCCCTACGCGCCAGCGCCAGCGCACAATGTTTTCTAAATTCACGGCATAGTCTTGGAATAGCTCAAACAAGCGACGTGAATCTTGGCTGTTATAACCGACAAAGCGTTTGAAGAAGTGACCCAATAATAATGTTTTCTCACCGCTTTCAGGATGTACACGAACCAATGGATGTTCAGTTTCATATTCAGTCGAGTTAAATAACTCACGATATTTTTGATAATTTTCGGTATCTGTTGTAACCGCTTTGGAAGCATAGTCAAAATCATTGCTATGCACTGCGCGCAAACTATCTGCCAATTTTTTCAGTTCTTCTGGCAGATCGTTATAGGCAGATGTCGTATTTGCCCAAACCGTATCCCCGCCTGCTGCCGGTGCAACAATGCTGCGTAAAATGGAAGCCTTTGGATAATCTTCAATAAAAGTAATATCGGTATGCCATGTATCTGCTCGGCCACCACGTGAATCCAGCTCTAGCACATGCACCGTTCCGCTTTTCACGGGAACGGTTGGATGATTCAATGGCTTTCCTAATAGTGCTGCGAAGCCTTCCTGTTCATCATCGGTTAAGTGCTGCTGATTTTTAAAAAAGATCGCTTTATATTTAACTAGAGCATGGTTAATTTCATAGACTGTGTCCTGATCTAAAGTTGAAGAGAGTTTGATTCCTTCAATTTCCGCACCAATGCGACCGGTAATCGGTTTGACTTGAATATGTTGATATTGATAGTTCGGATCATAGGGTTTGGTTTGAGTTTGGCTCATGACTATTCCTTATATTTCAATTTTTATTGCAACGTTGTGTTGTTGAAATACAGTCTGCCCTTAAACCATTTTAAACACTGTCAAACGTTTGACAGTGATCAGTACAATACCTGCTGAAGTTTTGAAGATTCCTGATTTAGCGGTTGAACTTTTAGGTATATAGTGAGTGGTATAAGTAAGTATTTAAATAAACACAAGCCTTTAAAAAACATAAAAAAATGTCGAATTTTAAAATTTAATTATTTATGATCAAGTCAAAATATTAAGAATATAGCTTGAGGAATGAATGGAACGTTTCTTTCACAATACCATGTATGCAGCACGCTGGATTTTAGCCCCCGTCTATTTTGGGCTTTCATTTGCACTGCTGCTTTTGGCAATTAAATTCTTTCAGGAAGTCTGGCATGTTTTACCGCATATTTTTGAATATTCTGAAGCAGACTTAATTCTTGTGATTTTGTCTTTAGTGGATATGAGCCTAGTGGGTGGTTTAATTGTGATGGTGATGTTTTCAGGTTATGAAAACTTTGTTTCACAACTGAAAATTAAAAATGAAGATACCCGCCTCAATTGGCTTGGTACCATGGATGCAAACTCACTTAAACTTAAAGTTGCTGCTTCCATCGTTGCGATTTCGTCTATTCATCTGCTGCGCATTTTTATGGATGCCAAAAATATTCCGAATGACAAAATCATGTGGTACATCATCATGCACCTGACCTTTGTCATTTCAGCATTTATGATGGGTTATCTGGATAAAATCAGTAAGCATTAATTATTTTTGTCTTCATCAAAAAAGCCCCTAGATCTGGGGCTTTTTATTCAAAACGATTATAGATAATCGCCTTCACGTTCTGGCTGATACAACACTTTTTCAATCTTCACTTTCATCAAATGACCATCGGGCTGCGGCCATTCAATTTCTTGTCCTTCTGCCAGCCCCAAAATTGCTGCGCCTACCGGTGCCAGTACATTGACTTGCCCTTTTTCACCGCGAAAATCATGCGGATACACCAAGGTAATATCCGTAGATTCGCTAGCAGGCGCAATAATAATACGCACACGCGCATTCATGGTCACTACATTTTCAGGAACATCTTGTGGAGCAACAACCTCAGCACGCGCAAGCTCATCTTCGAGATGCTGCATCGTTGGACTCAGTTTAGATTGATGATCAAGCATGGTTTCTAAACGTTGAAGATCTTGTTGAGAAATAATAATTGTTGGTTTAGCCATTTACCTGATTCCTTTGAACGAAAGATGTCATTAGAGCAATAGCAAAATGAGTTGTATCTTTTATGGAGTATTGTTCTGTTATAGCAGAAATATGAGATTCGAAAAATATGACTTTTAATCATATATAAAAAAAGCCCCCTTGAGGGGGCTTTCTCAAGTCGTTAACTTATTTTGCGTAAACAGGAAATTTAGCACAAACAGCCGCAACTTTTTCTTTAACCGTAGCGATTACCGCTTCGTCGCCTTTCGCATCCAAAATGTCTGCGATCCAGCCAGCAAGTTCACGTACTTCAGCTTCGCCGAAACCACGTGTTGTTACAGCAGGAGTACCAATACGGATACCAGAAGTCACGAACGGAGAACGTGGGTCATTTGGTACAGCATTTTTGTTCACAGTAATGTGAGCAGCACCTAACCAAGCATCCGCTTCCTTACCAGTCACGTCTTGTTTGATCAATGACAATAAGAACAAGTGGTTTTCAGTACCACCAGAAACGATATCATAACCACGTGCGATTAATACTTCAGCCATTGCTTTAGCATTTACCACAACTTGTTTTTGATATTCTTTGTATTCAGGTGTCATTGCTTCTTTAAAGCAGATTGCTTTAGCCGCAACAGCGTGAACCAATGGACCGCCTTGGTTACCTGGGAATACTGCAGATTGAAGTTTTTTCTCAATCTCTTCGTTTGCTTTAGCCAAGATTAAACCTGAACGTGGACCACGAAGTGTTTTATGCGTAGTCGTTGTTGTAACGTCAGCGATTTGTACTGGGCTTGGGTAAACACCCGCAGCAACTAAACCAGCAACGTGAGCCATATCTACAAACAGGTAAGCGCCAACTTTGTCCGCGATGTCACGGAAACGTTGCCAATCAACGATTTGGCTATATGCAGAGAAACCAGCAACGATCATGCGTGGCTTGTGTTCTACAGCTAAACGTTCAACTTCTTCGTAATCAATCTCGCCAGTTTCAACATTTAAGCCGTACTGAATCGCGTTATACGTTTTACCCGAGAAGCTAACTTTTGCACCGTGAGTCAAGTGACCACCGTGAGCCAAGCTCATACCCAAAACTGTATCGCCCGGGTTAAGAAGTGCCAGGTAAACAGCAGAGTTTGCTTGTGAACCAGCATGTGGCTGAACGTTAGCATAGTCAGCACCAAAGAGTTCTTTAGCACGGTCAATCGCCAATTGTTCGATGATGTCTACATATTCGCAACCGCCATAATAGCGTTTACCAGGGTAGCCTTCCGCATATTTGTTAGTGAGTTTTGAGCCTTGAGCTTCCATAACTGCTGGAGAGCAATAGTTTTCAGAAGCGATTAGCTCGATGTGCGCTTCTTGGCGCTCACCTTCAGCATCAATTGCTTTAGCTAATTCCGGGTCAAATTCAGAAATCGAGATATTGGCAAACATTAGCGAGGTCCTATAAATTAGGGCTTTTAAGCCGTGCTAAGATTGGCGCGTATTGTAGCATGAAGTTTATAAATATCGAGAATGAACTTTGTTCAGTTTAAAATAAAAATAGCTCATGTTTAGTTAAAAACATAAGCTATTTAGGTCAAATCAAGTTATTGAATTGGCATTAGAGATTTTACATCTGCAATTATTTTAGGAATATTCGCAGTATATGCAGTTGTATGATCCCAAGCTAAGTCATATTCCAAATCTATATTATCAGTCATTCCTAGTTTCGTCGCATTGGTAATAAGGTCAGCTGTCGCATTTGCTGGAACAGTCGTATCCGACCCACCTTGGTATATCTTCACTGGCGTCGTAACTTTCACAGATAAGGGCTGAGAAGTCGTATTCAAAAATGTTGAAATTGCAGGTATTTGCATAAAATTACTTTGTGTTAAATAACCTGACAATGACTTATTGGTGTCAGCGGCAGTTGCCATTTGATTATTAAAATTTATTCCTAATGGTTCTGAACAGACTGTTTCAGCTTGAGTGGCTATTGTTGCTGCATTTGTTTCAAAGACTTGAGCATATGTCGGTGGTGAAGGTTGACCCTGCAAACCCGCAGTAATCAGGGCAACATAGGTATTTAAAGAAGCTAAGGTGGAGACTTGATCTTTGGCTGGTAAATTCGCTACAAGCTGTTTTCCTGTATTAAAAATCGTTTGTAAATTAGATGCAGGTGCAACTACAACAGCTCCTTTATAATCAAGATTTGCACGCGAAGCATATTGAGCTGCCCCTAATGCTGCATGTCCACCTTGCGAGTGGCCTACTGCCATCCATTGATTAGATACTTTTGCCCCCAAATAATTACGTGCAGCGACAACCGCATCAGTAATAGAATAAGCCTCGCTTTTTAAATTGAGGAAAGGATGAAACTCATTACCACTTGGCTCGCCCAAGCCTTCATAATCAGGTGCCACCACCACATAACCTGCACTTAAAAGTTGAGTAATCATTCCTTCAATCTCTACCTTCAGTTTACTTCGACTCGGTGCACATTGATCCGCCACACCAGTAGTACCATGCGCCCAAACCACAATTGGCCAACCTTTTACAGGTGGCGCTGTTTTTGGTGTAATGACCAATGAGGTCGCTTGAACTTCCTGACCATTCACCCCCAACATTTTATAAGTCATCACCACGCTTTGACCCGCCACGCTGGTCATATTTGTTTCGGTATAAGGCGTAGGAGTAGAAACAACGGGGTTCTGAATATTATTAACCGGAATTCCATTATTAGGAACTGTAGAGCTTGAATCTCCACTTCCACTTCCACAAGCTGTTAAAAAAATGACCGAACTACCCATTAACACCGTTAATAATGTTTTTTTCATTTTTATATTTCCTTATATATTTTTATTTTGATGATTTTTAAGTAATCATGAATACAAACTATTACCTTTATTTAATATTTGAACAATGTGATTTAACATCAAATTTAAAATACAAAAATTGGCCGGATTAAACTTAATACAAATTATTGATTTTTATAAATTTTAATTTTATACTTTTACAAATATCAAACACTATTAATTTAACAAAATATGTCTGCCTTTATTTGCTTTATTCTTGGTTTTCTATTGGGTTACGCTATACGAAGTTTAAAAAAAGAAAAAACCGTTAACAACGTTGTACGTCGCTATTCTGCACCGATGACCTATCAACAAAAGCTCCACCTAAAAACTCATCATCAAAATGATAGTGACCGCATTCGTGAATTGAATGAATTAAGCCGAAATCAAAGCGTATTTTTACGATTGCTTAAACAAACGTTTATAAATCATGAAATCGCCATTAAACAAAAACGTTTTATCATTTTAGATCGCGACTATCTGCCATGTGCAATATTTGAATACCGTGATGGCACTCAAGCCATTAAATTGATGGATCATGAAGATGGTCTGCCTTTATATCTATATAAAGGTCTCATTTCGAGCGATGAATTAAAACAAGACTATTTAAACATCATCTCTGGGCAGGAATAATAAAGAATAGTTAAAAGTCACTGTTTTGAGTTTGTGTCAGCGCATTTGAAAGTGTTAAATTTATTCAAACTTCCGCTATAGTTATGGATCAGGTCATGCAAGCAATTATTCTCGATACAGAAACCCATACCTTAAATGGACAGCCGATTGAGATTGCGTATGCACCGGTTCAAATTAATGATGGAAAACTTACCCTCGACAAGACACAAATTTTTGACCAACTGTATAGTGTTGATGAACCCATTTCTTATGCGGCAATGGCGGTACATCATATTTTAGAGTCTGAATTAGTCGATCAGCCCCACTATACGACCTTCACCCTGCCAAGCGACACCACTTATATTATTGGTCATAATATTGATTACGATATTCGCGCACTGGAAAAATGTGGCGTGGATTCCAAAAATATTAAAGCCATTTGCACCCTTGCCCTTGCCCGTTTAGTCTGGCCAGATGCTGAAGCCCATAATATTTCTGCGCTCATTTATATGATTACCAAAGGCAGTGCAAAAGCCCGCGATATGATTAAAAAAGCACATCGTGCCGATATGGATATTATTTTAACGGCGAATATTTTGATGCATGAAATCCATCATCTAAAAATTAAAACTATTGAAGAACTTTATGAAGCGTCTGAAGATGCGCGTATTCCACGTAGCATTAATTTTGGCAAACACCGTGGTACTGCCATCACTGATTTACCTGCAGATTATATGCAGTGGCTGCTTCGTCAAGAAGACCTAGACCCTTACCTGCGTAAGGCGCTCGAAAATGCAAAGATCGTTACTCTATAATCTTTTGATTTGTAATATTTTTACATATTATTGTCATTATTAATGAATACAATCTGCCTTAATTTATTTTGGAGAGTAAATTAAGGCATGTCTCAATATCACAAAACTGACTTAGGCATTGAAAGTTTAAAACAGCGTTCAATGGATTTGAATGCTCGCCAACGTCGACTGTTACTCCTCATTGGAACAGAAGATTTTAATCTCCTTAATGAACAATTTAAAAAACGTATTGCACCGGTAGAATTACTCGAACAATTACTCGATATGGGCTTAATTGCTTGTTCTAGCGATGAGCAAATTCAAACAACGGTTTCTTCACCTGCAGTTAATAGTGAAATTGAAACCAGTCTCTCAACTCAAACCGCAACAGCACTTGCTGAGAAGTTGGCTAAACCTATTACCACAACTTCTTTATCGCCCTATATTGCAGCAATAGCAGATACTGAAGTAGAAAAAGAAGTCATAGAAGTATCTGTCGAAGCTTTAAACTTTGAGCAAGTAAAACAATTAATGGCACATCTTCTACAACAAAACTGCGGCTTAATGGCAAAACAACTGACTAATCGAATTCTACAAACCCAAGATTTACGCAGTTTAAAACTGTGTCAGATGCAATGGATTACTGAATTACAAGAAAGTCGTATTCCAGCCCACGAGTTAAATCAATGTTTAAAACAAATCAATTTTTCTCTACAAAAGCTAAATGCCTCATAAAATTTAAGAGGATTTTTCTGTTTTATGATTCATTTCAGGTCTTAGCTAGACAACTGCATTGATTTTTTCTTTCGATAAAACAAAGAGATTAACATCATCATAATCAAATTGTATAAAGTAAAATCTTAAAAATCCCATCTAAATACGACCTTTGCTCAATGGAGAATATTCTCTAAAAACTTCATATAGTAAGTATTTCAGGGGAATTCATTATGACGTCTCGACATTATTTAGAATTTCATCCAGCAGATAATCCGATGTACTTAAAAAAAGTAGGCAATTGGGTACTGACATTTTTAAGTGCTAGAGATGAATTGGCCAACATCCAACTTGCCATTACCAGTGTATTGCCGCGCCAAGTCAGTGAAAACCTGCAACCTGTTCGAGTCATCATTCACAAAACGAACGTTGAGAATCGTTGGCTGATTCAGCAGATTGAATGTTATGACAGCGCGCAGGGTAAGGATGAACAATTTAGCTGTAATGATGAAATTGGAATTAAAGTCATGCACAGCATTATTCAAGAATTTGATAAATATGATGTCGAAATAAATTTATTATAAGTTTAGGGTCTGTTGACATTTACTGTTCATAATTAAAACTATAAAGGTAGCCATAAAAATATACAGGCTAAAGCAACAGAACTTTGATAATTTATTTTGAGCTTGTCATATCGAGTGGCTATTCCTCTAAATTGCTTTAATCTACAAAACATATTTTCAACTAAATGCCTGATTTTATATAAATACCAGTCCATATGATCATTGTTCGACTGGCTATTTATTTTCTTTGGTATATTCGCTTTTGTCCCTGTTTTTCTGATCTGTTCACGCAGTGGTTCTGAATCATAGCCTTTATCTGCGCATACCACTTCTGTCTCTTTTAAATCTAATGTTGATATTAAATCAGGTGCAACTTTGACGTCATGTGTGGTTCCATCGGTAATCATGAAATCAATAGGATTACCATGAGCATCAACAATCAAATGTATTTTTGAGGAGTTTCCTCCTACACTTTTAGAAATGGATTGATTCGCTATGCCGGCAGCATGTTGATGAGCACGTACGTGAGAGCCATCAATAAAAATCCACTCCATATCGGGGCATGATGCTAATAATTTGAATAATCTAATTAACTTACCGCTGCTTGACCAACGATTAAAACGTTTGAAAATAGAGTTTAATCGACCAAAACAGGAAGGAATATCTCGCCAAGGACAGCCTGTTCTAATTCTATAGAGAATAGCTTCAATAAAATGACGTAAATTTGAGTTGTGATGAATGCATAAATTACGCAGAATAACTTTCAACTTTTGCCAGTGTTGATCTGTCAGCATGGTACGAGGCATAGCGAATAGTAAAATTGGGTTTGGCGATTTAATTTTACTACTTCGCTATTTTTTAAGCTAAAAGTGTCAACACACCCTAGCCTTTAGCTCACTTCGGTGAACTTTTTTATTTAATTTCTTTGATGATCAATAACCCTTAAACCAATAGAAACCACTCATTTAAACTTAGGCGCATTAAAAAACTCACCCTGTAGGTGAGTTTTTTAATCTCTGATACTTTTATTTGAATAAGCTGCATATTTAATCATATTTGCATTACTCGATAATGCGATAGATGCTGTCTGAATTACGGCTCTCAAAAAGCAGTTCAATACTGGGCCGTATAATTTCACCCGCTATAATAATATGTTCAATTCTTTGAAATATTGACAGTTTATTCAACTCAGCATTTTCAGGAAGATCCCGAAGTAATGCATGCACTTCATGTATCTTACTAAACTGGTCTGTTACTTTCACCTCAATCATTTGAGTCATGGTGGGTTCTCTTCTTAGTTGATTTAATGAACCTTTTTATAGCATATGTTCTGTCATAGACATTGCTTGGAGATGTTAGATTTTTTGGCAATGTAATTTTTTATAATCAGATACATGATATCTCTTTTAAATCATGCAGACAAAAAGCTAGACATAACTCAAAACAGTATCATTTCCTCCCTACACGCCTAAGCTTGTTAAAATTTAAATCATAAAAAAGCTTTTTGATTTAAAAATAAGAAAGCCCGCATTTCTGCGGGCTTTTATGTTGGAAGGCTAGTGCTGATTTCTTGTTCAACCCTAAGGTTGTAAACTCAACGAGCTGTCATTTATCCGTCCAACTACTTTGTAGCGTCATCTACGACCTACTGTAGTTTTACTATAAGCGTATACAATTTTTCTGGCAAGACCGGTTAACATTCTAAAATAATTGTATAAAAAAAATACAGTTGATAATTTTCAATTTTAGTAGATCATTCCATGCATCATACCTATAGATCATTCTTCAGTTGAATCAAGTAAAATAACACAGCATTTTTGACGAGTCTGACGCAATGTTAGTTCAATTGATTTTAAGCGACTTATATCGATATTGTGGCAACACAAAATTCAGTTCATTTATTAAAAACTACTTTTTTAATCGTGGCTTTAATTTCAGTTTTTGGCTTCGTTTAGCTGGCTCAAAATCGATTATTGCGAAATTGGCTTATCCAATTTTTTATTATAAAAAGAAAAAATACGGTATCGATATTCATTGCACCACAAAAATCGGTTATGGACTCTATATCGGTCATGGTGGGCCATTAGTGGTCAATCCAACTGCGATTATTGGCAATAACGTTAATCTTTCACAATACATGACTATTGGTGCAAATGGCGGCAGTCAAGCAGCCATCATCGGTGACAATGTTTATATTGGACCCAATGTCTGTGTGATCGACAATGTGCATATTGGAAACAATGCCACCATTGGCGCAGGCAGTGTAGTGACGAAAGATATTCCAGAAAATGCAACTGCAGTCGGCAACTATGCCAAAGTTATTAACTATAACAATGCCGGTAAGTCAGTAAACAGACGTTGGCCGATTGGAAATTAAAATTCCAAATATAAAAAAAGAGGACAAAATGTCCTCTTTTTCAATATCTGGTGCGCTCAGCGGGACTCGAACCCACGCCACAGGCTTCGGAGACCTGTACTCTATCCAGTTGAGCTATGAGCGCGCGTGCACATCATAACAAAAAAAACCATAAGGTAAAGCAACTATATATAAGTCATCATTTTTTGTGCTCAGTCTTTATACAATGTTCCATAATTGCAACATAGAATTCCTGCTTATTTACTTGGTTTATTAGTAAAGATCACTCACAATACTCATACTATTCACCATGTGAGAACTTCATGACTGATGCATTGACCTTGAGAGACGTATCTAAAACTTACCGAAATGGTTTTCAAGCACTGAAAGGTATTAACCTAACTGTACCTGAAGGCGAGTTTTATGCACTCCTCGGACCTAATGGCGCAGGTAAATCAACCACCATCAGCATCATCAGCTCTCTCACTAAAAAAACTTCCGGTACGGTTGAAATTTTTGGGCACAATCTGGACACTCATCCATCTGAAGCCAAACAATGCTTAGGCGTCGTTCCACAAGAATTTAACTTTGGTCAATTTGAAAAAACCTTTGATATTTTAGTGACTCAAGCCGGTTATTACGGCATTCCCAAAAAAATTGCTGAAAAACGAGCTGAAGAATATTTAGAAAAACTTGGTCTTTGGGATAAACGTGGCGTTCAAGCGCGTATGCTTTCGGGCGGTATGAAACGTCGTTTAATGATTGCACGTGCCATGATGCATCAACCTAAACTATTGATTCTGGATGAACCAACCGCAGGTGTAGACATTGAATTACGTCGTTCGATGTGGGACTTTCTCACTGAAATGAATGAAAAAGGTACGTCTATTATTTTGACGACCCATTATTTAGAAGAAGCTGAAATGCTGTGTCGTCGCATTGCCATTATTGACCGCGGTGTCATTAAAGAAGATACCAGCATGAAGTCTTTCTTAAATCAGCTCAGTGAAGAATCATTTATTTTTGATCTGGTTGAACCGATTCAACCGATTAATATTGAAATTATTGGTGTACGTTTTAATTTAATTGATCCTGTTACTTTAGAAGTCACCATGGACAAGGCACACACCGTGAATGAATTGTTCCAGCTTATGGAAGCGCAAGGCATTCAAGTGCGCAGTATGCGTAATAAATCGAATCGCTTAGAAGAACTGTTTGTGAAAATGGTTGAAAAAAATCTTGATGGAGCTGCGCAATGAACTTTAATCAACTCAGTGTTGCGCTGTATACCCTTGTGCATAAAGAAGTGCGTCGCTTTATGCGCATTTGGCCACAAACCTTGTTACCCCCTGCCATCACCATGAGTTTGTACTTTGTGATTTTTGGTAATCTGGTCGGCTCACGCATTGGTGAAATGGGTGGCTTTAGCTATATGCAGTTTATTGTGCCCGGCCTGATTATGATGGCGGTGATCACCAATAGCTATGCCAATGTCTCTTCCAGTTTCTTTAGCGCAAAATTCCAAAAAAGCATTGAAGAACTGATCATGAGTCCTGTGCCCCTGCATATGATTCTTTGGGGCTATGTGATTGGTGGCGTCTGTCGAGGTGTTTTGGTTGGCATTATTGTGACTGCAATGAGCCTGTTCTTTACTGACCTTTATATTACCAACTGGTTTGTGACGATATACACCGTTTTAATTACCTCGTTGTTGTTTTCACTCGGCGGTCTGATTAATGCGGTTTATGCGAAATCTTTTGACGATATTTCAATTATTCCAACCTTTGTACTGACTCCACTCACCTATTTAGGTGGTGTATTCTATGCCATTAGTGCTTTAAGTCCATTTTGGCAAAATCTCTCTTTAATTAACCCGATCGTATATATGGTCAATGCCTTCCGTTTCGGCATTTTAGGTCATAGTGATGTCAATGTTTCAGTTTCATTGAGCGTCATCACCTTATGTTGCGTAGCGCTTTACGGCATAGCTTACTATTTACTTTCTCGTGGTTTAGGAATGCGTGAATAATGAGTGTAGAACATTCTCTCTTAGGTAAAGACACCAATTATCCAACAGAATATCAACCCGATATTCTGTTTCCAATTGCACGTGCGCAAGCGCGGGAAAAATACGCCCATGTTGAAGGCATTCAACAAGGTAAAGACTGGTGGCATGTTTTTGAAATTTCCTGGTTAAATGCAGCTGGCATTCCACAGGTTGCAATTGGTCGTATTACCTTACCGGCATCTTCGCCCAACCTGATCGAATCCAAATCACTCAAGCTCTACTTTAACAGTATGAACTTTACCAAATTCGATTCAAAAGATGCTTTTATTGCGACGGTTGAAAAAGACTTATCCGCAGCCGCAGGTGCACCGATCAGCCTGACTTTATTTCAGGCTGATGATCTGGATATTTCCAAACCTGAAGGGATCTGTATCGATGATTTAAGCCCTGAACGCTTAGAGAACCATCCAGATGCGACTTTATTAAAATTAGATCCAGAAAATAGTGACGAAGTCGAAATTCAACTGTATTCACATTTACTACGCAGTAACTGTCCAGTCACTGGCCAGCCTGATTGGGGCACAGTTTTTATTCGATATCAGGGTAAAAAACCTTGTTATCGCAGTATTTTAGCTTATATTATTTCTTACCGTCAGCATAATGGATTCCATGAACAATGCGTGGAACAGATGTTTGCCGACATCTGGCAAAACCTTGCTCCAGAAAAGCTGATGGTATATGCAACGTATACACGTCGTGGTGGATTAGACATCAACCCTTGCCGTGTATCGGATGCGACATGGATGCCTCGCCCCATTCGTTTGGCGCGACAATAAAATGAAGAACATTGAGGTTTTTTAACATGCCATTTTTTGGGTTTATTCCTTCTGCAGAATTATTAACCAGTATTCAAACCGCTCAGGAAAAGAAAAATTCCAGCGAACCGCTTTACCCTTTACGCGACAAAATAGCATTGCTGATTAATGAAGAAATCATTGATGCCATTTTGACCGAACTTGTTCACCATTTTCCAGCCAGTGATAAACGTGATACTGCTGAAAAACTCGCAGGTTACATCAAATCAACCGTTGCTGTTTTATTGAAACAGCTGATGGGGAAATCTCCAAATGATGTGGTCAAACAATCGATTGAATTTTCTGAAAAAAGCTTGTTCAAAGATGCGGAAGGTAACTTGCGCGTAGGCGAACGTTTGGACGCAAGTTTGGTGACCAATCTCAAACACAGTTATGCGGAAATTAAAGCCGGCAATGACGTCAATAAAGCGGCGCTCACTGAATCGTATAAGCAATTTGCTGAAGCGACTGTTCGTCATTTTATGAGTGACTTTAATAAGACCCTAGATTTGGGCATGATCAAGCGTAAAACTGCAGATATCGGATCTGCTGCGGTAATTAAAGCAGTCCATATGGCAGTGGACAAAATCATTCCGAATCTCAATAAAGCTGAGCTTTTGGCACTTGCGGAATATCACGATACCTTATTTCATCCTTAAGCACTTTTAGAACAATCTAAAACCTGGCAATAGCCAGGTTTTTTTATGGCAAGATTTCGCTCTCAATTAATAAGTACAGTGAATCAATACCGCCTTTATGCGGATTCAGTTCGATCAGGTATTACAAATTGGCTTTGTATTACCTTGATTTCAGAAAAAAGACAGTCATCTTTTTCCCACTCTTACATTTTTATGCAAATCATTTCGATATAAAGTGATGAGGGAACATGATTTTGCGTCACCACTAAATATCGGATGATTTGCTCGCAACAAGTCCCTGTTTAGCAGCGCAATGTATTGTGATGTATTTTCAACCAAAAACTGCTTGAGAAAGCACAATTGCCACTAAATTTCTTACCCTAAGCCTAGATAGACCGTATCATTGCAAACAATGTAAAAGACCAGACTTGATCAGCTAAAACAGGCGGATGATCTTTTATTTTTGTCCTTCAACTGACAATAGCAAAGCATAGCCAAGAAAACCGGTCTCAAATACGCAGATTTACGCGCAGACCTACGATCTTTGTCTTTTTTTGTATACGTACTTGTTGATGCAGCTCTGGTCAATGTTATCTTAAGCCCCAATAGAAATTCTGTTACCTTTCATGCGATAGATTTTCAGTCATTCAGTCTGAAATGGCAGCTTTTAGCGTCGTGATGTCAATTGATACACACTGATTATGTTTTTGGAACTTTGAGTAATATGTTAAATATCAACTTTTATAACAAAATTAAACGTCTTCCTTTACTTCTCGGTGCACTTTCCATCACCAGCTTCTGCCAAGCCAATGATTTTTATAATCACCCTGCATATAACAGCTTCAAGCAAAAAACCATGCAGACTTATGGCTTAAGTGCCGAGCAAGTCGACTGGGCCATGAATGGCTCAAAAAACCTGCCCAATATTATCAATATCATGAATCGTCCAGGTGAAAGTAAGCCCTGGTACCAATATAAAACCAACTTTATGGCTGAAAGCACCATTCAGCGTGGGGTGCGTTTCAAAAATCAATATGCCGATACCTTAAACCGTGCAGAACAGCAGTTTGGTGTGCCTCAATCGGTGATTTTAGGTGTTTTAGGAGTAGAAACCGGTTTTGGTGTCAATAAAGGCAATTTCGTCACCCGTGATGCCTTGGCAACTTTAGGTTTTGGCTATGAACGTCGTGCACAATATTTTCAGGATGAACTCTCTGCACTGATTGCATGGACCTATAAAGATGGTGTTCCAACCAGTTCAGTGACAGGTTCGTATGCGGGTGCAATCGGCTACCCTCAATTTATGCCAAGCAACATTCCCAAACTAGGCGTTGACTATGATGCTGACGGGCATATTGACCTGAGAAATTCAGCGGTAGATGCGATTGGTTCGATTGCCAATTATTTGGCTCAACATGGCTGGCAACGCAATCAACCGATTGGCTTTTCTGCACGCTATATAGGAAATAATCCAGAATCAATTATCGCCAAAGATTTGGAACAAGCAACACCTTATGGAGTCTTAAAGAATCAAGGTGTTACACCAACAAATCCGATTGTGAAAATAGATGATCTCGATATGGTGAATATTATTCAGCTTCAAGACAGCTATGCGCCAATTTATTATATAACTTACCCAAACTTTCAAGTCATTACGACCTATAACAAGAGCCGTATGTATGCCACTGCGGTATGGCAATTAGGCACTGAAATCGCCAGTCGTTAAGACTGGTTTTTACGAAAAACAACCAAAGTCAAGATTTTTTTATGCAAAATGGCGCACAAAACAGGCGTTTTAAATATATGGTTACAATATTGATTATTTTTTAATCGAAAAACGTTCTATTTCTGTCCTTTTTGTAATATTTTCAATTAAAGAGTAGACAGCTTTAGCATGGCATGAATATTATCCATCTCGTCAAATGTAGTTGCAAAAGAGAATTAACAGACTGGATTGCTTATATTTCAAGCTTTTAAATGAAATTAAGTCAATGGTCTTTAGGAGTTTAATAATGCATTCATCGATAAAGTATATTTTAGCCTTAACCACCACTTTTGCCCTGAGTCAGTCTCAAGCGGAATTGGTACAGTCATCATTTAATACAGATCATGACAACTCTCGCTTAGCCACGCGTGTGCTCAATAAAGACGCTCAAAATTTTAATTCACACTTCTCAAACTTAAATAGTCTTTCAATCACTGAGCGTTCTGGCGATAAAATCCGTCGTCAAACCATTGCAGCAAAAATTGAAATTCCTGAAGACGAGCCTTCAGTGATTGAAAAGCTAAACACTGTTGCATCAAACACAGTTCGTAAATTTAGCCAAACCGGCGCAGCATCTTGGTACGGTCGCCAGTTTCATGGTCGTAAAACAGCAAGCGGTGAAACATTCGATATGAATGGACTCACTGCAGCTCACCGTAGCCTGCCATTGAACTGTTATATTCGCGTAACCAATAAAACCAATGGTAAGAGTGTCGTAGTGAAAGTGAATGATCGTGGTCCATTCCATGGCAACCGCGTTCTAGACTTGTCTTATGGCGCTGCAAAACAGTTAGGTATTACTAATGCAGGTACTGCAAAAGTAAATATTGAACGTGTTGATGGTCCAAATTCATAAGATGATGCTAGTCTCCTAATACATTTGACTTAAAAGCCACTTCACAGTGGCTTTTTTAATGTCTATCAAAAAGCAGGCTTAATTTACCTACCCCGCTCCTGTTACAAAAGCCACTTCTCACAATAAAATACCAACAACGTATAACATCTTTTAGATCATCTGAGTGGCTGGTTAAAAATCACGATGATTGAATTTTGACCCGCTCCTAGTTCTGGTTTATATTTTATTTAAATAAAAATAAGCCTATAGATCCTAAATCCAGCTGGAGTGGATGATGAAAACAATAACCGAATGGTTAGATGAATATAGTGAGAGTCATCAAGACAAAACCAACAAAGCCATTCATTGGGTTTGTGTGCCAGCAATTCTTTTTTCAATCATTGGAATTCTTGCTCATTTCAGTGCGTTATTCACCGCCCTGATATTGGTCTTAACTTTTGTCTTTTATGCGCGGCTCGATCTGGTACTTGCTGTGGCAATGGCTGCCCTACTCGTTGTCATGGCGTGGCTTATTTTTATCTTACCTGTAGGTGCCGGATTCTATATCGCAATTTTTGTTTTGGCTTGGATTGGGCAATTTTACGGGCACAAAGTCGAAGGTAAAAAGCCTTCTTTCTTTAAAGACCTCCAATTCCTCCTCATTGGCCCAGTATGGTGTGTGGATGCCTATCTAGGTAAATTGATACCCAAATGGAAAAAACGCCAAAAAAAGCAAATGACAGCGATTTAGACACCATTATCATTTCAGCCTTTCGAAGAACCTTTATTGATAGGTTCTTCCTTTATACTTCAACCAACCGTCGGCATGGCTTTTTTGTGGGTCATGATGAGTCCAGTGAATTACACCACCCTGTTGACTGTATTCATATTCACCATAAAATTGGACAATTTCACCCTTTTCCAAGCCATCCAGACGCGGACTTAAGTCAATATTGTGAGCGACCAATACCGTTTTCCGATTAACCAATTCCAGAATAAATTTTTGATGACGTGAACCCTTATTATCATCAGGCAAAATAGCTTTCACTCGCCCGCTGGATTGGACTTGAATATCACTTTTTTGTTCTCGAAATGCCTGTTGAATTTTTTCATCATCATTTTGAGTGGATAAATTTGCTGATTTCGATTCTACAAATGCTTTCTGATGTTCTGATTTCGATAAAATTTCAGTTTGTGGTTCTAAATCCGTGGGCGATTGAGTTGAAGGATTCTGCTGTTCCTGTAAATCCATTCCAAAATATGCGGCAATTAAGACAACAATAACTGCGCCAACCCCCACATTGGTTTTATTTACCATCGTGCTCTTCCTAAAAATTTAACCATCTTCATAAAAAAAGCCCCAAATGGGGCTTTTTTCACAAAATAGTTTTACCTAAAGGCAATAATTATTTTGCAGCAGCTTGAGCAGCAGCAACTTCTTCAGCGAAGCTCATTTCTGCTTTCTTCTCAATACCTTCACCTACTTCGAAGCGAACGAATTGAGCAACTGTAGTACCAGTTGATTTAAGAACATCAGCAACTTTCTTGTCGTTGTCGATTACGTACATTTGACGCTCAAGAACAACTTCGTTCAAGTATTTTTCAACTGAACCAGTCACCATTTTTTCAACGATGTTTGCTGGTTTACCAGATTCTAATGCTTTGGCTTCAGCAATTTCTTTTTCTTTAGCGATAAGATCAGCAGATACGCCTTCAGCATTTACAGCAACTGGGTTGAACGCAGCAACGTGCATTGCAATACCTTTACCAGTCGCAGCATCACCTGTGTAAGACACAACAACACCGATTTTTAAACCGTGTTTGTAAACTGCAAGGTTTTCGCCTTCAACAATTTTCGCACGACGAACTTGGATGTTTTCACCGATTTTTTGAACAAGAGCAATACGCGCTTCTTCAACAGTTTGGCCATCTTCAAGTTTCAATTCAGCGATTTGAGCCGCATCAGTTACGTTTGCAGCAAGAGCAGCAGCAGCAACTTTAGCAGAGAAACCAGCAAAGTTTTCGTCTTTAGCAACGAAGTCAGTTTGGCAGTTTACTTCTAAAAGAATCGCTTTGTTGCCTTCTTGAGCAATCGTGATCGCGCCATCAGCAGCAATGTTACCTGCTTTTTTAGCTGCTTTTGCTTGACCAGATTTACGAAGGTTATCAATCGCTAACTCAACATCACCATTCGATTCTGTTAATGCTTTTTTGCATTCCATCATTGCAAGACCAGTACGGTCACGTAATTCTTTTACCATGCTCGCAGTAACTGCAGTCATGTTGTTCTCCTAAATACGGTAGAAAAATGAATCTGTTCAACAAAAACGGCCCAAAGTGTTCTCTGGGCCGTTCTGCTTTCTTGACGCTTAATTTGCCACCATTACATGTCGCAAAAATGACAACCTTGCGTCAAAACGCATTAAGCCTCTGGAGCTTCTTTAACGTCTTCAGCTTTCGCTTGAGCGTTTGCTTGTGATTGAGCGTACTCTTTACCAGCAAGAATCGCATCAGCCATAGCAGAAGCATAAAGTGTAACAGCACGGATTGCATCGTCATTACCCGGGATAACGTAGTCTACGTTGTCTGGGTTAGAGTTTGTATCAACGATACCGATTACAGGAATACCAAGGTTTTTAGCTTCTTTAATCGCGATTGATTCGTGGTCAACGTCAATTACGAATAATGCGTCAGGTAAACCACCCATGTTTTTAACGCCGCCTAAAGCACGTTCAAGTTTTTCCATCTCACGACTACGCTCTAAAGCTTCACGTTTAGTAAGCTTAAGGAAAGTACCGTCTTGAGATTGAGTTTGAAGGTCTTTTAAACGGTTGATTGATTGACGAAGAGTTTTCCAGTTCGTCAACATACCACCTAACCAACGGTGATCAACATATGGTTGACCAGCGCGTTGCGCTTGTTCACGGATGATGTTAGATGCAGCACGTTTAGTACCAACGAACAATACTTTGTTCTTTTTGCTAGCAAGATTGTTAACAAAGTTCAAAGCATCATTTAACGCAGGAACAGTGTGTTCAAGGTTGATGATGTGAATTTTGTTACGCGCACCAAAGATGTATTCACGCATCTTTGGATTCCAGAAACGAGTTTGGTGACCAAAGTGCGCGCCAGCTTGAAGAAGGTCGCGCATGCTTACGTTGTAATCTGCCATTTTCTATACCTTAAAGTTTGGGTTAGGCCTCCATATACCCGCATTCTCCACCTCGAAAGGCACCCAGAGAAATGTGTCGATATATGTGCGGATTTTGTTGCCCCATCCAACAAAGCCCGTGAAATATATTCACGAAAAAGCATTTGATAAAATGGGCGGCTATTTATACCATAGTCACATATAAATTTCCAAAAGTTTTTAGAGATCATGAACAGTACTTACCAAGCTCCACGTCGACTCATTAAAACCCCTGACGAAATTGAAAAAATGCGTGTGGCGGGACGACTGGCAGCAGAAGTCTTGGATATGATCAAACCGCATGTTGTTCCGGGTGTGACAACCCTTGAGCTTGATACGATTTGTCATGACTATATTGTCAATAAACAAGATGCCATTCCAGCATGTTTAGGTTACGGTGCAGCGCCTGGTCGCCCTGCATTCCAGCATGTGATTTGTACATCTGTGAACCATGTGGTGTGCCACGGCATTCCATCTGACGCTAAAGTGTTAAAGAAAGGTGATATTTTAAATATCGATGTCACCGTCATCAAAGACGGCTACCACGGCGATACCAACATGATGTACATCGTCGGTGGTGAAACCTCCATTTTGGCTGACCGCCTGTGTAAAGTTGCTCAAGAAGCGATGTATCGTGGCATGGAAACGGTTAAACCCGGTTCAACCATTGGTGATATTGGTCATGCCATTCAAAAGTACGTTGAATCTGAACGCTTTAGCGTAGTACGTGAATATTGTGGTCATGGTATCGGTACAACTTTCCATGATGAACCGCAAGTCCTTCATTATGGTCAGCCAGATACCGGCATGGTGCTTGAAGAAGGCATGACCTTCACCATTGAACCTATGGTGAATGCGGGTGTTTGGCAAACTAAATTATTAGGTGACAAATGGACTGTAGTGACTAAAGACCATAAGTTATCTGCACAATATGAACACACGCTTTTAGTCACCAAAACTGGTGTTGAAGTACTGACTGCACGTCCTGAAGAAGACTTGTCTCGTTTCATGTAATTCTTCTATTTAAATTGCAGCTTAAAAATGGCTACATTGAAGTAGCCATTTTTATATTTAAACTTTTTTTATTTCATCCAGTCGCGTTACTTAGGTTAAAGCGCTTTCCAAACATTCAATTTCTTGAGTTATTTTCTATTCCTGTAAAAACATAAAATCATCTCTATAAAAGCCAAAACTATTGAAACAATTATTCATAAAAATATATTTTTTACATATCGTATATTTCTTGCACCCCTTTCTCCTGTTTTTTAGGCTAAGATAGTGTGCTTTTTTATTTTTTAATCCCTATAAGAAGGAATACTGCCGTGGACGTACGTCTCTCTGATCGTGTCAATGCCATCAAACCGTCCCCTACACTTGCTGTTACCAATAAAGCTGCTGAACTTAAAGCTGCTGGTAAAAACGTAATTGGTTTGGGTGCAGGTGAACCAGATTTTGATACCCCACAACACATCAAAGATGCAGCAATTACTGCGATTAACAACGGTTTTACCAAATATACCGCTGTTGACGGTACTCCAGGTCTTAAAAAAGCGATTATCGCAAAATTCAAACGCGACAATAATCTTGATTATGCAGCAAACCAGATCCTGGTTTCTTGCGGTGGTAAACAATCATTCTTTAACTTGGCACTTGCTTTGTTAAACAAAGGTGATGAAGTGATCATCCCTGCGCCATACTGGGTAAGCTATCCAGACATGGTGATCATCGCTGAAGGTGTTCCAGTTGTTGTGAAATGTGGTGAAGAACAACGTTTCAAAATCACTCCTGCTCAATTAGAAGCAGCAATCACTGACAAAACGCGTTTAGTGGTGCTTAACAGCCCTTCTAACCCTACAGGCATGATCTACACTAAAGCTGAATTAGAAGCTTTGGCTGAAGTGCTTCGTAAATACCCAGAAGTATTGGTTGCTTCAGATGACATGTATGAACCAATCCGTTGGGATGACGAGTTCTACAACATCGCAACTGTTGCTCCAGACCTTTATGACCGCGTAATCGTACTTAACGGTGTGTCTAAAGCCTATGCAATGACTGGCTGGCGTATTGGCTATGCAGCGGGTCCTGCTAAGCTTATTGGCGCAATGAAAAAAATCCAGTCTCAATCAACTTCAAACCCGACTTCGATTTCTCAAGTTGCTGCTGAAGCTGCATTGAACGGCCCTCAAGATGTGCTTGAGCCAATGATTGAAGCATTCAAACGTCGTCATGACCTGGTTGTTAAAGGCTTAAATGACATCAAAGGTATTACTTGCTTACCTGCTGATGGTGCATTCTATGCATATGCAAACATCCGTCCATTGATTCGTGCAAAAGGCTTAAAATCTTGCACAGAATTCTCTGCATGGTTATTGGAAGAAACGGGTGTTGCTGTTGTTCCTGGTGATGCATTCGGTCTAGGCGGTTACATGCGTATTTCATATGCAACTGCTGACGAAGTTCTTGTAGATGCACTTGCACGTATCAAGAAAGCTGCTGATTCAATCGAAGGCGTTGACGCTGCGATTGCTTCAATTGCTGCTGAAAAATAATCTGCTTTTTCTAAAGCCAGATTAAAAAAACCCGCGATTTTCGCGGGTTTTTTTAATAGCAAAGTTTTATTCAATATAAAAAATGACTTAGTGATTGCCTTTAACGCTATGCTTGCCTGCATAAATAACCAAAAAAATTCCCAGCAAGACAATCACGGTAGATAAAATAATCCGTAGTCCGATTGTTTCGCCAATAAAAAGTGAACCACCCAAAATAGCTAAACATGGCACACTCAATTGCACAGTACTTGCATCTATACGATCTATACGCTTAACAATGAAATACCACAATACATAGGCGCCCCCCGAGGTTACGCCACCTGACAGCACTGCCAGAGCAACACCTTGAGGAGTGAGCATTGCATCTTGATGCAATACAAAATAGGCCATCATCACAAAAGGGATCGCCAGAAGGAAATTACCCACACTACCCGATAACGGATTTTGCATGTTCTTACCCAAAATACTGTAAGCCGCCCAAGCCAAACCTGCAATCATCATAATGATCGAATAACTCAAACTCGGCGCACTCGCACCCGGTAACAGCAGAATAATGATTCCGGTTAACGCCATCATCAAACCCAGACCACGTTTTAAATTCAGTTTCTCACCATGAAAAACAGCATAAAACACCATGGTCAATTGCACCGTTCCAAACAGTAAAAGTGCGCCAACACCCGCATCAATTTTAAGATAAGCATATGAAAATGCCACAATATAAATCGCCAAAGCCAATGCGCTATTTAAATGCCATTGTATGAGCTGACGCCTCTGACTGAGCAACCACAGTATCAATAAAACCCCAGCACCACTACAAACACGAATCACACTAAAGCTTAACGGGTCAATTTCATGTCCCGCTAAAGCCAAACGGCACAACACTGAATTTGCAGCAAAGGCAATCATTGCCAAAGTTATTTTTAAGAACATTGTTGAGCATCCATATTCAACGACGGGCTTCTATTATTCATTATCATAGATATACAGATTTAGACATAAGCTCCAATCTTTATCTCTAATGCCTTATATCAAATAAACTTATAACCCCCTGTTTAAGCTCATCACAAACTCCAAGTTAATGTATTTAGAGATCACTTTATTTGATTAATCCTTGTCACCCCAACGACTCAAAAAATACAAATCATTATTTTTATTTAAAATTTTTATAAAAATAAAATTGATAAATTTTTTATATGCACTCCACTCTCTAGTTTAATTATTATATTAACCTTATGTTTTAAAGCAGATAGTTACCAAAAACCTATAATAAACAGCATTCCTCAAGCATATAACATTATCTGAGTTGACTTGATGAATATGCAGCAGCCAACTAACGTATTCAGCAGTGCCTTTTTAGAACTTAATAATCATTCAGGAAGATCGTAATGAAGCCCAAAGAAATGACAGGATTGCAACTTTTACAAGCCATGTGTACAGGGAAAATCCCACCTGCAAGTATTAGTGAAACTATACCAATGCAGCCTTATGAAGTTTCAGAAGGAACGATTCATTTCAAAGTAAAAGCAGATCATCGCCACTTAAATCCTTTAGGGGGCGTACACGGTGGTTTTGCCGCAACAGTACTGGATTCCGTCACCGGTTGTGCGGTACACAGTATGCTGGAAGCAGGTGTAGGCTATGGCACCATCGACTTGAATATAAAAATGTGCCGTCCCATTCCCAAAGACAAAGAACTACATGCCGTGGGCACCATTATTAATATCAGCAAGAACTTGGGTATTTCTGAAGGTAAAATTATTGATGAAGATGGCAAACTTTATGCGCATGCTACTGCGACTTGTATGATTATTCGTTAATATAGAAGTGCTGTATTTGGAGCACGTCCTGATTCAACTAGAGCTTAAGTTAAGTTACTTAAGCTCTTAGCCATCACTCATCATTAAACAGCCGATTTAAGTGATTTCGTTAACTCTGGAAAAGGCACTTCTGGACGTGACGTCGCTTTATAAATACATAAATATTTGAACACACTATCGAGAGATACCGCGAGTTTCTTCTGTTCCGACACTGACCACACTTTCGAGTTATTGCGTCCGGATAAAGCGCTGCCATTCAGTTGATACAAATACAGATCATGATCACGTTGCAAAGGTTGCTTACGACCATTTGAATAGCTTTCTAGTAATAACTGACAAGGTGAATCAATCAACCATTTATCACTAAACCACAGCTGCAATAAATCACCCAGATATAAGGCTTGAGTTCCTACAGGCCACACCTGGACATAAGCATCTTCAACGGCAGTTTGATAGCGTTGTGGATCTTGAATGATAGAAAGGTAATTGTCTTGATAAAAAGATAAATTTGAAAAGATTTCGGCAATCGTCAGCGTATGCATTCGCTTTCTCCTGTTTAGCCATTTTAGTGCTGGCAAGTTGGTTTAAATCCACACTGTTTGAACTTTCATTCAAACGCTCTGTTATGCATTTAATCTAACAAGCCGATTTTGGCTGTGCAAGTTTTTTTAACATTTTTGATTTATTTGTCTAAATAAAAAGCATACAGCACAAAAATTAAGGAATCATGACACTTTTAGCTTGACCCTCTACAAAATCTCCTTATAATCGCATGCAGATTCTCCAATAGCTCAGTCGGTAGAGCGACGGACTGTTAATCCGCAGGTCCCTGGTTCGAGCCCAGGTTGGAGAGCCAAACACGAAAAAGCCCGCAGCATTAAAGCGGGCTTTTTTTTGCCTAAATAATCCATAACTATTCAAATCATCATAAAAACAATGATCTTAATTGGCTCTTTATTAAAATCAAATCTGCAAATATCTATCCGCTATCAAGTTAGTCCACTCATAGTCATAAATTGATTGAGATATAAAAATTCGTAGTGAAATAATGGGTAAACAATAAAAAAAGCGCATCGAAATGCGCTTTTCTCCATTCATCCCATCTTAATATGGATGAATGTAAAGATTATTTTATTACTCCGGTAAAGGAATATATTGTGAATTATTATTCTGTGCTTTACGTTCAGTCACCACCACATTCAGGATTAATGGTTTCTCATCTCGAATCACTTCAATTTTGATTGTGCTATTCGGAGCTTGCAACGCAACATAATTAATCAAGTGCGATGCAGAAGTAATGGTTTCACCATTTACCTGAATAATTTTATCGCCTTTCTTGATTCCAGCCTTGGCTGCAGGACCTTGAGGAAGCACGTCTGCAACTACGACACCTGTTTGTTTAGGCTCAAGAATATTTTCCTGTTGCACTGGCATGAGGCTAATACCCAACCAGCCACGAACCACGCGACCATCTTTTAAAATTGAATTCAGGATTTGCTGACAGACCTTCGCCGGAATAGCGAAACCAATACCCAATGAACCACCGGATTGCGAGAAAATAGCCGTGTTCACCCCAATCAAATTACCCGCCACATCAATCAGCGCACCACCCGAGTTACCCGGATTAATGGCAGCATCGGTTTGAATGAAGTCTTCATAAGTGTTGATCCCCAAATCCGAACGATTGGTGGCAGAAATAATCCCTTGAGTGACGGTCTGCCCCACACCAAATGGATTACCAATGGCAAGAACAACATCCCCCACTTCATTAGCACTGAGTTTAAAAGGCAAAACCGGCAGCTTGTCGAGTTCAATCTTAATCACGGCAAGATCAGAATCGGGATCAGTACCAATAATTTTTGCTACCGCACGACGCCCATCATTTAATCCCACGACAATTTGATCAGCCTGTGCAATCACATGATTATTGGTCAAGATATAACCATCTGAACGAACAATAACACCAGAACCTAGGCTATTTTCATTTTGCTCCTGACCGAATTGATCTGGCACTTGATCACCAAAAAATTCACGAAATGCAGGATCATTTAACAAAGGATGTTCAGCTTGCTTCACTTTCTGGGTGGTAAAAATATTTACTACCGCAGGCGCAGCAACTTTAACCGCAGCATTATAGGATTCAATACCGCCTGTTCTCGTGGTACTGACTAAAGGCTCCACTTTCTCTACCGGCATTTTTACACCATCAGATGCAACAGGTGCTTTAGGCTGCTGATATTGTTGCCATGCAAGAAAACCCAGCGTGACCAAAATGAGTAAAACCCAAGGTAACCATGTAAAGGTGCGACGCACGTTAATTTCCTCTAACAATATTTTAATTCGTTGATGACTAAGTAATTTATGCGCCATTGTAAAATGAAATACAGCAGGAAACATAAAAATAGTGCAAGAGTTTTGTCATGCTTTAGTTACAATTCAAAATATGTTTTGATGATGTTAAATATTTAGGCTGTTGAAAAATTTATGGCAAAGCTCAATGAGATTATTCAGTGGTGTAACCAAACCCTGAAATCACACGAATTTAAAGACTATGCACCCAATGGTTTGCAAATTGAAGGCAAATCCGATGTAAATAAAATATTGTGTGCTGTCACCGCATCTCAAGATGCAATTGATGCAGCGATTGAACAAGGTGCGGATTTGCTGCTGGTCCATCACGGCTACTTCTGGAAAGGCGAACCCTACCCAATTACCGGCATGCGCGGTAAACGCATAAAAAGCCTGATTCAACATGATATTTCATTGGTGGGTTATCATTTACCTTTAGATAGTCACCCTACTTTAGGTAATAATGCGGCGATTGCAGATATTTTAGCATTAGAAAATATTGAAGCTTTAGACCCAACCGAACGTAATCCGATTGGTAATATTGGTTATTTAAAACAGCCTGTGTCTGCTGTAGAATTTAAACTGTATGTATCGCAGCGTTTAGATTTTAATGCCATTCATCTTGCTGCTGATAAAACATCAATCCAAAAAATCGGTTTCTGTACCGGTGGTGCACAAGATTGTATTGGCAAAGCAGCTGAGCAAAATTGTGATGCCTACATTTCTGGTGAAGTCAGTGAGCGCACCTATTATGAAGCCAAAGAACTGAACGTGCATTATTACGCTTGCGGGCATCATGCAACCGAGCGTTATGGCGTACAACGCCTTGCAAAAGCTATTTCAGAACAGTTCGATATTGAGTATAGTTACTTCGAATTAAACAATCCGATTTAATTTAAATTTGACGGTTTGACATTTTCTTTATACGTATAAATTCAGGCTTTATTCTGTATTGTTATTTATAAGCAATGCGCAATTTAGGCAAAGAATCCATTACAATAAGGCCACTTAATGTCAAAACCCAGCAAAACGCAAGGAATTGAAAACATGACAACGATTACTTTACCGGCACTTCCATACGGTTACGAAGATCTTGCTCCACACATCAGCAAAGAAACTTTAGAATACCATCACGACAAACACCACAACACTTACGTTGTAAACTTGAATAACCTGATCAAAGGTACTGACCTTGAAGGTAAAACTTTAGAAGAAATCATCAAAGCATCTGCTGGTGATGCTGCTAAAGCTGGCGTATTCAACAACGCTGCTCAAGTTTGGAACCATACCTTCTACTGGAACTGTATGGCTAAAAACGGTGGTGGTAAAGCGACTGGTACTTTAGCTGCTAAAATTGATGAAGCTTTCGGTTCTTATGAAAAATTTGCTGAAGAATTCGCTGCTGCTGCAACCACTCAATTCGGTTCAGGTTGGGCTTGGTTGGTTGCTGACCAAGTAAATGGCAACTTGTCTATTCTTAAAACTTCAAATGCTGACACTCCACTTGCTCACGGTAAAGTTGCAGTGTTGACGATTGACGTTTGGGAACATGCTTATTACATCGACTACCGTAATGCACGTCCTGCTTACATCAAAACTTTCCTAGAAAGCTTGGTAAACTGGGATTATGCAAATGCTAAATATGCTGGCCAAGAAGCTGGCGTTGAAAAATAAGATTTAAAATAAATTTTATTTTCTGCATAAAAAAACCACCCATAAAGGGTGGTTTTTTTATTTTTAGGGCATATCTGCATAATTATAAGGCAAATGATTCATTTGTTTATATTTACGTGTTGACGACTTAGCTTTTCATCCCTAAAATGCGCATCAGATTCTCCAATAGCTCAGTCGGTAGAGCGACGGACTGTTAATCCGCAGGTCCCTGGTTCGAGCCCAGGTTGGAGAGCCATCTATTCTTCCATAGCTCAGTCGGTAGAGCGACGGACTGTTAATCCGCAGGTCCCTGGTTCGAGCCCAGGTGGAAGAGCCAGATTCTAAAAAGCCCACTCATGATGAAGTGGGCTTTTTTTATCCACCAAATTTCTTTTCACATCTCGTATCCCCTACTTTGGATCTGTTTTCTGAGATCCCCCCTCTTTATTAAAATTGTTGATCATTCCCCTATCTATTGTTCGCTTATTAAAATTTAGTTATGTTAATTCTAATAAAAATATTTTAATAAGCCGCCATGAATGCAACCTGGTTAAAATCTCTCATTTTCTGGATTATTTTGATTGTTGTCATGTTCGCAGTGTTTCAATGCAGCCAAAATTCTGAAAATAAAAAGCAGGCTTCCGCGCTCATGTATGAACGCTTATTTCATTGCACCCGTAACTTACCCCAAAAGAACCCAGAGGTTTTAAAACACATTCAACAACAACTCAAACCTGAGCTTACCCAAGCCGAGCTGATGCAATTGCTCAACGAATGCCGTAAAGCACACCCCTTACAAAGCAAAGAAAATTATATAGACCTCATAAAATCACTTAAATAATCAGCAATAAGTTTATTTTTAAAACATTCAATTCATTTTCATGGTTTTTTTAAGCATAAGCCCTTGACCCCTTCAGCTTAGATACATAGAATGCGTATCAGATTCTCCAATAGCTCAGTCGGTAGAGCGACGGACTGTTAATCCGCAGGTCCCTGGTTCGAGCCCAGGTTGGAGAGCCAAATTCTAAAAACCCACTCTACTTGAGTGGGTTTTTTCTTATCTGTAGATTCGTATCGTGTTTAATTCCAGTTCATCTGCCTTTCTTGTGATTGGTATTATTGCCAGTCTTGCATTGATCATCCTGTGTGCTCAGCAATATTTCAAAACTAAAAAAAAGTTTTATCCCAAACGTGTCATTACGCCTTATGAATGCAGAATGTACGTGCGTTTAAAAGAAGCCTTTCCTCAATATCATGTCTTGGCACAAGTTGCTTTTAGTGCATTAATTACCAGTCATAATCTTAAAATTCGCAACAAGTTCAATCGCAAGGTCACCGACTTCGTTTTACTTAATGAATCGCTACAAGTTTTAGTGATTATTGAGTTAGATGACCCGACGCATTTATACAAAGTTGAAGAAGATAAATTTCGTGACCACATGCTGCATGAAGCCGGTTATCGTGTATTACGCTACACCGAAATTCCAAATGTCAGACAATTGCATAAAGACATTCTTTAGAAATTCACCAATAAAAATCTATTTCTAAATAGCCAAGCCGCTAAAGGTAGCGTAATCGGCGCTCAAACAATCAGTGGAATAAAATCCAGTTTAATCTGAGACAAGCCAGCATCATTCAAATACAGCTCATGATGCTTGTGATCGATGGGATAATTTGCACAACGCCATATCGAATTTTATACGTACTTTTTATTCTGAGTTATTTCAATACCACGATATTTTAATTAAGCATAAAAAAGCATCTGGCTAAATACAATTTAGTAGATGCTTTTTATAAAATTCAACTTTCAGACCAGCACAGCATTAAAGCAATGCAATAAAGATTCCAGCAAAGATGATCAAGCCTATCCAACGATTATGACGGAATGCCCAAAAGCAGAGTTGTGGATTTCTATCCTTGGTTTTTGTCCACTGATAAATAAAGTCAGCTACAACAATGAGCAAAGCCATTAATCCAAAAGGTACAAGTAAAGACTCTCGGAACAAAGCTGCACCAATCAACAACACACTTGCTGCCTGTAATAGCGAGATGATTTCGATGTCATATTTTCCGAATAAAATCGCAGTTGATTTCACCCCAATTTTTAAATCATATTCGCGGTCGGTAATCGCATATTGCGTATCGTAAGCCACTGTCCAGGCCAGATTACCAAAGTATAAAAGCCAACAGGTCAAATCGGGTGTTTGCCCGACTGCGGTATAGGCCATTGGAATCGACCAGGAAAATGCAGCCCCTAAAAACACTTGCGGCAAGTTTGTATAGCGCTTCATGAAGGGATAGATAAAGGCTAAAAACAACGCACCAAATGACCAGTAAAAGGTTTCTATCGGCAAGAAGAACAATAGTGCCGCACTTGCCGCGACAAGAATTAAAAATACCCAAATGGCTTCTATCGGCTTAATTACCCCTGTCGCTAAAGGTCGATCTTTGGTTCTGGCAACAGCACCATCCACTTTACGGTCTGCAAAGTCATTTATGGCACAGCCTGCTGCACGCATAAAAACCACACCCAAAATCATCAACAACAGTATTTTTAAGTCGGGTACACCTTTGGCTGCAATCCACAATGCCCACATGGTTGGCCAAAACACCAACTCTGTGCCAATCGGCTTATCAAAACGACATAAATAGTAATACGCTGCTAAACGCTCACGCCATGTAGTCTGTTTCGCAATATCCATGACAGTCCTTAACCAAATTTCTGTTAAATATTTTTTTGTGAAGTATTTTGCTGAATAAACTGTTCAAAAGCAGACAAAAAAGTCTCTTGAACAATAAATTTACAACCATGCCAAGTATAGCAACTTTGCCGTGTCCAACCCTCTTCAAGCAGAATCACACGGCGCTCGCAATGAGGATTGGTGCGTTGAAACAAGAACCAGCCGATGGGCTTTTTGCCAATATGCTGGAAGATACGTGCACGAGATTGCAGACTTAAAATTGGAAAGATACTTTTTGCTTTCACCCAAGGCTGATCTTCACAGCCATATAAATAACTTTCACGCACCCATGAGGTATGCTGATGCGGCATGTTCATCCACTGGCTGTCTGCAAAGCTTAAACGCAAAAAATGCTCTTGGATCGGCTGTACCTTAAACTCTCCATCCGCTAAATCTGTCAGTTGCTGCGTGAGTGAACCCGATGCATACAACCATTCACGTAATTCAGCAGGAATCTGTTTATCCTGTCGTTTACATGCTCGCTTGTTTTGCATAAGTCCCCTGCTCATTTAGGTTGATTGATTTTAATCTCATATATACATCATGTTAGCAATAGCCAATATTAACTCAGCCATGACTCTTCCCCATCATATCCCATCAAATGCGATCAACAATTATCTGTTTTGGCAATCACTTCAAATTTGCCCTGCGGGGTCTTGATTAAAATCATCCCTTCAGCACTCAAATAAAAACTTTTTGGATAATCAAAGTCTAGAGCGAGTTCTGGATTTTTTAACCCCACAAATTCAGCTTGTTTATAGCCTTCCACCGTGCGTCCCACTTCTACATAGGTCACGGCAGAAAAGTTCATTTTAAAACCTTGCTCATGATCTTTAGGATCAATCCACGGATAAAAACTGGTGTGTTTTTTACGTTGTGCCATAGTATTTACAATAATGAGTTTCAAAAACAATGATACAAAAAAACCCGCTACATGAGCGGGTTTTTAAAGCTTAAATTCTTAAAAGAATTAAAGGCTGTAATACATATCAAATTCAACTGGGTGAGTAGTCGTGTTCAGACGACGTACTTCTTCAGTTTTAAGTTCGATATAGGCATCAAGCATTTCTTTAGTGAACACGCCACCTTTTAACAAGTAGTCATGATCAGCAGCAAGTGCTTCAAGAGCCATATCTAAGCTGTGAGCCACTGTAGGGATTTTCGCTTCTTCTTCAGGAGGAAGATCATACAAGTTCTTGTCAGCAGCTTCACCTGGGTGGATCTTGTTTTGAATACCATCAAGACCAGCCATCAACAATGCCGCAAAACCTAAGTACGGATTCATCATTGGATCTGGGAAACGTGCTTCAATACGCTTGCCTTTAGGGCTAGAAACGTAAGGAATACGGATAGAAGCAGAACGGTTACGTGCTGAGTAAGCAAGCATAATCGGCGCTTCATAATGCGGAACCAAACGCTTGTACGAGTTTGTAGAAGGGTTTGTGATTGCATTCAATGAACGAGCATGTTTAATCACACCACCAATGAAGTAAAGCGCCATTTCTGACAAGCCTGCATATTCATCACCAGCAAACAAGTTCTTGCCATCTTTAGAGATCGACATATGAACGTGCATACCAGAACCGTTATCGCCAACCATTGGTTTAGGCATAAAGGTTGCAGTTTTAGCATATTGATGCGCAACGTTCCAAACAGCATATTTGAACTGTTGAACTTCGTCCGCTTTACGAACCATCGTGTTGAAGCTCACACCAATTTCCAACTGGCAAGATGCAACTTCGTGGTGATGTACTTCTACACGACCAGGGCCCATGATGTCTTCGATTTTTGCACACATTTCTGCACGCATGTCATGTGAAGAATCCACAGGAGGAACTGGGAAGTAACCGCCTTTAACACGTGGACGGTGACCAGAGTTACCACCTTCGTAGTCTTTGTTTGTTGACCATGCAGCTTCTTCAGCGATCAATGTATGGCGCGCGCCAGACATATCGATTTCCCATTTCACTTCGTCAAATACGAAGAATTCTGGTTCCGGACCAAAGAATGCAGTATCACCGATACCTGTAGATTTCAAATATTCTTCTGCACGGCGAGCAATTGAACGTGGGTCACGGTCGTAACCTTGACCAGTTGAAGGCTCGATCACGTCACAAGTTACAACAACTGTTGCTTCAGCAAAGAACGGGTCAAGGAAGCATGTTGCAGCATCTGGACGTAAAATCATGTCAGATGCTTCGATGCCTTTCCAACCGCCAATTGAAGAACCATCAAACATTTTACCGTCTTCAAATGTATCTTCGTCAATCGTATCTGCTGGGTAAGTTACGTGTTGCTCTTTACCCTTAGTATCAGTAAAGCGAAAATCGACCCATTTTGCGCCACTTTCTTGGATGAGTTGAAGGACCTTGTTCGCCATGCTCATTGTGCTCCGATGATTTTTTGTTGCACCTGTTAAGTGCGTGTTAGTAGTTGGCAGTTATAAAGCAAATCCCGTACCAACTTTAAAAAACAAAGATAAAATATTGAATTCTTTATCAGAATAGAAGATTTAGATACTTTAGTTTGACGCTATTATACTGTGTGCAAATGTAAATGCACCATATTCAAACACTCTTAATTACTTTTGCTTAAAAAGCCACTTTCAGTGTATCAAAATGGTGCGAGTTTATTTTTAAAAGTTGTAAATGAGCCTTGTTTTCATCTATTGGGTTCACTTTCCTTTTCATCAGATTAAAATATATACTTAAAAATCAACTTACATCCATGTCGATGATTTAATTACTTAATATTTCAACTATTTAATTTTACCCCATTGTATAAATTTAAATTTAGAATGAGATTATCTTATTATTTTTTCAAGATTTTATATTCAAGACAGTTTGACTCGTAGATTTTTTCAGCATTTTAATAAAGAAAGACTGTGCGCCATTTTGGGGATTAAGGTTGGATCACATTTCCTTCTATGCATGCTCCTTTATTAAGTTCAGCTTCAACTAATCAAATTTTCACACCCATAAAACTTACTTATAGTTAGCCTATTACTTAAATTCAATTTCATCACCTCATTCATTGCTTTTAAATCGAAATAAAGCCTCCATATTCTTTAAAGATGGTTTCAATGGTTGAAATAAACAGCGATGAATTTCATTCAAGACAAAATGTAAATAAATCAGCTTATTCTTATCCTGTGATTCCTCTAAAATCATTATCATAGAAATAGTTCAGCCGAAAATGCTTATTTTTTGCTATGATTATTCGCACTCCATTTTTTATCCGTTTCAATAAACTTTATTGATATAAGGTTGTGCATTGAAACTGGAAACAATGTGAGTATTCCTGGACTATTCGAGCACATATAAGTGCGTAAATTTCAATAGGTTAGCTCATGCTTTTAATGATCGACAACTATGACTCCTTTACCTATAACATCGTTCAATATTTTGGCGAGTTAAATCAAGACGTAAAAGTAGTCCGTAATGATGCCGTGACATTGGAAGATATCGAGCGATGGCAACCCAAGTATCTGGTGATTGGTCCTGGCCCGTGTTCGCCAAGTGAAGCCGGAATTTCAATTCCAGCGATTCAGCACTTTGCCGGCAAAATTCCATTGCTTGGCGTGTGTTTAGGACATCAAGCCATTGGACAAGCTTTTGGTGGCGATATTATTCGCGCAAAAAATGTCATGCACGGTCGTTTGTCCGACATGTACCACAGCAACAAAGGCATTTTCAGCAACCTGCCTTCTCCGTTTTCGGCAACGCGCTATCATTCACTGGTGATTGATCAGGCGACTGTGCCGGATTGTTTGGAAGTGACCTGTTGGACCAATGAAGCCGATGGCAGTATGGAAGAAATCATGGGTGTCAAACATAAGACATTAGCCGTCGAAGGCGTGCAGTTCCACCCTGAATCTATTTTGAGCCAGCATGGTCATCAAATCTTCCAAAACTTTCTCGAAATTTATGCATAAAGAGCGTAACGAAAATAATGAACATTCAACAAGCTTTAAATAATATTACCAAACAGATTCACCTGACCCAGCCTCAAATGGAAGCTGTGATGCGCAGCATCATGTCGGGTGAGGCAACCGATGCACAAATTGGTGCGCTGATGATGGGCTTACGCTTAAAAGGCGAAAGCATTGACGAAATTACCGCAGCTGCTCGCGTGATGCGTGAATTTGCGATTAAAATTGATGTTAGCGATATTCAATATTTAGTTGATATCGTCGGTACTGGCGGTGACGGTCAAAACCTGTTTAATGTGTCTACTGCCTCTGCCTTTGTGATTGCAGCTGCGGGTGCAACCATTGCCAAACACGGTAACCGTGGTGTTTCAACCAAATCAGGTTCATCGGACTTGCTTGAGCAAGCAGGCATTAATCTTGATTTAAACATGCAACAAACTGAACGCTGTATTCGTGAAATGGGCGTCGGTTTCTTGTTTGCTCCGAATCATCACAAAGCCATGAAATATGCAGCGGGTCCACGTAAAGAATTGGGCTTCCGCAGTATTTTCAACCTGCTTGGTCCACTCACCAACCCTGCTGGCGTAAAGCGTTTTGTGATTGGTGTATTCAGCAATGAATTGTGTCGCCCGATTGCCGAAGTCATGAAACAACTCGGTGCTGAGCATGTCATGGTAGTTCATTCCAAAGATGGTTTGGATGAAATCAGTCTGGCTTCTTCAACCTATGTCGCTGAGCTCAAAGATGGTGAAATCACCGAATGGATGATTAACCCTGAAGATGTCGACATTGAATCACAGACTTTAACCGGTTTAATTGTTGAAGATTCAGCTGAAAGTTTGGCTTTAATTAAAGATGCTTTAGGCAAGAAAAAATCGGCAAAAGGTGAAAAAGCGGCCAACATGATTGCACTCAATGCAGGTGCAGGCATTTATGTCTCCGGCTTAACCACAAGCTATAAACAAGGTGTGGCACTGGCACATGACATTATTTATGGCGGACAAGCTTTAGAAAAAATGAGTGTTTTGTCTGAATTCACCAAAACACTCAAAGAATACGAAGCTTAAGGCTAGATAGGAAATATTGTCATGCTAGATATCGCAAATACCATTTTAGGTAAAATTGTTGACCGTAAACAGGTCGAATTTGCTGTACGTTTAAAACAACATAGTTATAAAGATGTTGAAGAACTGGCGCAGGCAGCAACACCGGTGCGTGGTTTCGCGCAAAGCCTGTTAAGCAAACGTCCAGGTGTAATTGCTGAAATTAAAAAAGCCTCTCCGTCTAAAGGCGTGATTCGGGAAAACTTTAATCCTGCTGAAATTGCCCAGCAATATGAGCAAGCGGGCGCAGCCTGTTTATCAGTATTAACTGATGTGGATTTTTTCCAAGGTGCAGATGAAAATATTTCGATTGCTCGTCAGCACTGTGCCCTTCCAGCACTACGTAAGGATTTCCTGATTGATCCTTATGGTGTCATTGAAGCACGTGCCTTGCATGCAGACTGTATTCTTCTGATTGTGGCCTGTCTGTCTGACCAGCAACTGGAAGAAATGTCGAAAACCGCCTTTGAACACAATCTAGATGTTCTGGTTGAAGTGCATGATGAAGCTGAGCTTGAACGTGCACTGAGACTTTCAGAGCGTTGTCTCTTAGGCGTGAATAACCGTAATTTAAAAACCTTTGATGTCGATTTAAATACATCACTTCGTTTGAAAAAACTACTTGAGCCTTCACGTTTACTGGTGACTGAAAGTGGTATTGCTACCCCGAATGATGTCCACATGATGCAACAGCATGACATTCATGCCTTCCTTGTGGGTGAAAGTTTTATGAAACAGCCTCGTCCAGATCATGCATTCACCGCATTATTTGGTCAGCCTGAAACTGTTTGATGAATAATTAAGATTATGAGTAAACATGATTCTTCGCTTTCGAAAGATCAGTACAACTTGCTGAAATCTTTTAAAAAGCAAATGACCAATCCGCATTCAACTGCCATTGCCAAACAACCTGAGCCTAAAGCTCAGGCCCAGCAAGAACAGGAAGATGATTTCGATTTGTTCCAAAAGTCGATGCAAGGTGTCAAAAAAATGGACACCAGTAATATTGCAAAGATTGAAAAAGACAAAAAGAAAAAAATGGATGCACAAACTTTAGCGAAACGTGCTTCAGCCACTGGCCCAATGCAAATAGACAATGCAGAGCTTTCTGACACCCAAGCCATGCTGAATCCGGTAGCCAGTCAAGCTACATTAAGCTATCGCATTGCCACTTTACAGCACAAAGTTTTTGAAGATTTAAAAGCCGGTAACCTGCGCTGGTTTGAAGCAGTTGACCTGCATGGCTGTACGGTTGAAGATGCGCGAGCTGCGGTGTTACAGATTATTCAAATGGCCAAAGATGAAAATCAGAATGTCATTAAAATTGTGCACGGCAAAGGTCCGGAAGCCATTTTAAAAACTTATGTCAATGGCTGGCTTCGTCAGCACCGTGATGTTTTGGCGTTTGTCAGTGCACCTGAAAAACAAGGGGGCACGGGTGCAGTTTTAGTCTTGCTAAAACGAAGCGAAAAAAACCCTAAATTTAAACAGTAATCGGAATTTTTCCCCAAAACACGGCATTGTAGCGGTTTTCTGCTACAATGCCGTCCTTGTTCGATATCAGTGTAAGTGAACACGTCTTATGTCTATGCAGCAATCCTACGCCAACATTTTAACTGCCGTTGGTGAAGATCTTAATCGTCCTGGTCTTAAAGATACGCCAATGCGTGCTGCTAAAGCTTTTTCGTATTTAACGTCTGGATATAGCAAAACTTTAGAAGAAGTGACCAATAATGCGGTCTTCCCTTCTGACAACCGTGAAATGGTTTTAGTCAAGAATATTGAATTCTATTCTTTATGCGAACACCATTTATTGCCTTTCTACGGTCGTGTGCATATTGCTTATTTACCTGAAGGCAATGTTTTAGGTTTATCTAAATTTGCCCGCATTACTGAAATGTTTGCGCGTCGTTTACAGATTCAGGAAAACCTGACTCAACAGATTGCTGAAGCTGTGGCTGAAGTGACTAAAGCACGCGGTGTTGCGGTGATGATTGATTCTGCACATATGTGTATGATGATGCGCGGTGTGGGGAAACAGGAATCCACCACCCGTACGGTTTCTTTTGTCGGTGATTTCAAAACCAATAAAGATGAACGTCGTGAATTCTTGACAGCTTTACCTGAAAGTCTTTAAGATCTTTCAGCTTTTAAAAAGCCCCGATTGTTCGGGGCTTTTTTATATAGGCTTTAACTTTTTGCATTTATGCAACTTTTAACTTTAAGGATCAATCATGTCATCTATTTGGTTAGCAGGTCACGGTTTAACTCAGAGTGAAGTAACGATTGATTATCCCCGTCCCGATCGTCTGGTTGCAGGCAATCCTAAACGTATGACCCAAAGTTTATATGAGCATCCCAATATGAACTGTGGTATCTGGACCTGTGAAGTGGGTGCATGGAATATTCAATTTGCGGCCAACAAACAGGAATTCTTTCAAGTGATTGAAGGTCTGGTACGCTTGCATGATGCCAACACGCAGAATTTTGTCGAAATTAAAGCGGGTGAAGCTGGCATTATCCCGCCCGGCTTTACTGGAAAATTTGAAGTGGTTGAAGCCGTTAGAAAATATTTTGTCGTAGTGGAAGCCTAAAACCTGTGGATACAGGTTTTTCCTTTTATGTTTTTATAAAAATTTTAAAATAGTAGCGAACTTATAGGTTCAGTATATGTCATTACTGGAACCCTTCTCTCCTCGCTCGCTATCTATCGTAGATTAATTGCGAAAAAATTGATCAGTTTTTCTTAGACTATTTACAATAGAATGATTTTGTCTGTGCTGATATGGCATGCATTTTTTTACAAATGGGATGAAGCCAAAGCCCATCCCGAATACGTAGTGCAAAAACAAAAAATCCAAGACTGGATGAAGCAGTCCAATATTTAATGTTTTTGTTAGAGTTGTACAGACTCTGGGGTGTTAGCAACAGCAACCTGCAACTCGTTTTGAGCCAGATAGACACGATTTCGACCGCTATTTTTGGCTGCATACAGTGCTGTATCTGCCGTATCCAGGAATTTTTGATAATCTGGATGACCATCGTAAAGTGCACATCCGATACTGACTGTAAAATTAAAACTACTTCCCATGGTGGTGCGAATAGTGGTTTCCTGAATGCACCTACGAATATTTTCTGCAATTTCTTGCGCTCTGCCTAAATCACTATCCACCAACAGCAATAAAAACTCTTCCCCACCCACACGGAAGGCATAATCACTGCCCTGAACTGATTCCAGCAACACTTCACCAATAAACTGTAAAGCCAAGTCACCAGCTGCATGTCCAAATTTATCATTAATTCTTTTAAAGAAGTCTGCATCAATCGCGAGCAATGACAATGGAGTATTGTTTTTACGGGAAAAATTAATTTCACGCGAAACAATGGTATTTAAATAACGGCGATTGAGCAGTTGAGTGAGGGAATCGCTGCCCGAGTCGATATAGTCAGCCACCTGAAAAAGCTGATCGACCAGATGCTGAATCTCTCTATTATTTTCACGAATATCCTGAATCAACTGAATGGCTTTATCTTTTTCGATCGCATTTAAAACCTGCTGACTCAGCAGATCAATCTGGTAAATACGATCAATAATGACCGAAACCTGCTCAGAACCAGTAAATGCATAAGCGGCTTTATGGATAAACCATAAGCCAAATTCAGATTTTGACAGCAACGGATGAGTAAATTTAAGCTCATCTGAGAACACCTTAAACATCAGCTCATTTTCCCAGTTTAATAATGAGCTGCGTTGCTTGTCTTTTTGTGAAGCTACATCTTGCATGGCAGAAAATAAACGATAGGTATGTTTTATATCATTATTCTTTTCCAGGTTGAATTCATAAGACCGACACATGATTTCAGTTGAAAAGCCCATGATTTGGACAATGTAACTGCAAACAGTGAACATATCCTGTTGTGGATTTTGAGCCACCAGTTCAAATACTTTGCGTTCAATCTCACATATGCCGCGCATGATTAACCACGATGGAATGCCCACACGTGCATGCACGTGACCCACCTTGTGCTGTTTTTGCACAGCTTCGCTATAGCGTTTATTGATGCCGACACTAAAGCTCTCAAGCAGCCAAGCATTCAGTGTGTTGAGCAAGCGTTGTTGAATCAAATCATCTGAAAAAAATTCCGCAGACTCTTTCTCGACCAGCATTTTTTTATAAAATTCTTCAACCAAAATCAGCGAGTGATCTTGTATAAATTGAAAGGCATGCAGTAAATCATCGGATGAATAATTTTGACATATATGTTCCCATTGCTCAGCCAGCATGGCCATACATTCATTATTCATACAATTGATTCCAAGCGCTTTTTAAAAGGGAGATAATTACCTTATTAATATAACAAATAATGATAAAAATTACTTTGTGAACGCATAATTTTTTTATATAAATAATGAGGAAAAACCTGCATTTATTAGAAATTTTACTCTAAAAAAATCGCACATATCCCGCACTGGTTTTCATCCAGTCTTTGCTGTCTTGTTGTTGATATTGCCAATTGAAACGAATAGCATTCTGAGGATTCAATACATATTGCAGTTGAGTATTTAACCGCAATTGCCATTGCTGAGAGTCTTGCCAATACGGCAACTCTACTTGAATTAAAGAATTAATTTTATCTGACCAAATGTTCTGACAGCCTAAGGTAGGTCCCATTCCGAAACGCCAGCCATGATCCAATGCCTTGCCGGCTTGAATATGATTTTGAATTTGCGCATAACATAAATGTTCACGCGCTTGATCGGCATAGCTATAGCCCATTTGCACTTTTAAATTGGCTACGCCATGTTGCTTATATTCACTAAATTGCCCACCCTGCTCTAATGCTTCTTGCTGCCATCCCAAATTAAAACCCCAACTCAGTGGTGTTTTAAACGGCGTAATCGGGTTATAGGAATTCACCGAAAGAAAGTCGAAATGATTCAGCTTTAACTCATCTTCACGATATTGAATTGAACCCTCCCAAAACAATAACTGGGTACCCGTTCGGAAGCCCCCTTGCGGATCAATCAGGTCGTGATAAGCCTGACGGTGTCCCAACTCGATAAATTTCTCACCCTGCACTTCGCCCATATTGACCGAAAAATAACGCGCATCATGCGCTTGCGTTGGGTCAACTTTCGGTCGTACAGGTTCTTGGCGCTGTTTTTCCAAATCAATTTGACTGCGCAAACTCAATAATTGACGTAAGCGTGGCTGTGCAAAACTCGGTTCAACTTTATGTCCAATAAACTGAAGATATAAGTCGTCATAGGCCATTTCTAAAATTTTGGCGCGATCTCGTCCCTGATACTGTTCTAAAATCGTCGGCATGTCTTTTATTTCAACAAAAGCGAGCTGATGTGCCACCTTGGCTAAAGTTTTACCATGCTGTCTTACTTGTGATAATAACTGGGTTTCCAAGGCAGGACGATAGACTGTATCTTTGACCAAGCCTTGCTGCTCAATGGCTTTAATTGTTTCAACAGGAATTGATGCCACTTTAAATTGTTGTTTTAAATTAAGCGTTGGACGAACCAGATCAATCAAACCCAATAAACGATAAGCACAGTTATCACTGACGAAATAATAGGGAAAAGTCACATGTTTCATTTCCCAAATATGTTCGACTAAAAATCGGGTTTCGTCGGGACTTAAGTTGAGTTCATATTCCCACAAATCACGGCTCTCCAAGTCACCATATTCTTTCACCTTACGGTAATACGGCATTAAGGAATATTCACCGGGGTATTGCCCTGTTAAGCCATTCCAGGCAAAAGACCAACCTTCACCACTCGTCACTGTTGCTGCATAATTAACCGCATACGAAACTAAATTGAGTTGCTTTTGATCTTTCGGATCTAAGCGCAATAAGGTATGCCCAAACATCGAACTTGGATTACCCATAAAGTCGGTCGCGTAAATCAGCGTCGCTTTATAGGGTTTAATTTGTCCAATCCAATCATCCAGTTCTGGACAAGTCACTGTAGGTAATTGCTGTTCTTGAATATGCAATTGCTGCATCAACCAATGACTACGTGCAGGAAAGCGACAACGAACCGACTGATTCGGTTCTGCAGATTGGAATAGCGCTTGGATATTGGCGTGTAACTCTTGCTTTAAATCTTTCTTCCCATCATTTGATAAGAAATAGCCTGAATAATTGACTTCACTTTGAGCTTTTTCATTGGCATACATTAACCTTTGCCAAGTGATGTCTTGGTCCAGTTTTTGCTGTTCCGCATCTTCTATATAAGGTTGAGCAGTTTGGGAACTAGTTGCTGAATAGGCAACAGGTGAGGACATTAAAACAAAAACTAACGCAATCGGTTTCATTCAAATCTTTTATTTATCATTTATTCAATCAGAAAAACCCTGTCAAAATGACAGGGTTTTGTGCTCAACCATTATACGTATGCTTTAAGCACTTCATCTTTAGCCATAACTGCTTGTAAAGATGCAAGAACTTGTAAAGAGTCTTGATTTTCTGCTGAATAAATTTCAGAGAAGTTTTGTTTAGATACCGCAAAGAAACGGGCTTTATCTTGAGATTTAATGTTTAGAAGTTCAGCAAGGACATTTAAGCTTTCACCCTGACCTACCGCCATGTCACGCGCTAAGGATTCAGCATTTTCATTGGTAAACGTCACCGCCTGTGCAGTCACTGTACCTGTACCACTACAACCTAGCGTACCAAAAGTAATACCGAATAACTGGTTCGCAAAAAGACCATTGGTGGTTGCAGCAAGAATTTTAGGCACCTTACCCGATTGACCTGCCCAGACTTGAGAACCGATACCACAACCGGCATCTCTATCCGCAAATGCTGCTGTAGAACCGAGTGCTACAACTGCAGCTAAAGCTAATTTTTTCAACATGGTTATTCTCCAGAATTTATTATCCGAGTGTTTGTAATTATTCCCAATTGTGTAAGTTTTATTACACCTCTGTAAGATAACGGCATCTTTCTGATAACGCAAAACAATTTACACTAAAGATATCGACCACCAACCAAGCAATTGAAATTATTTATTTTTTAGCTTCCAAATACCTTGTTCACTACGATTTCCCAGTATATTCAACACCAAAACCAGGCTCAAAAGCAGTAATAAATACCAAGAACCCAACTTGCCCCACCCCACCATATGCCAGGCATTAACCTGACTCGGATAGAGCCAAATTTTATAAAAAGTACTGATATTTTCCGCAATCCAAATGATGAACGCTAGAATCATGAGTACGGGTAACATGGGGAGTTGTATCTGATGTTGCTGTAGCTGAAAGCGAATTTTGGTTTTCCAGAAAATAATGACGCTCCATGCAAAGAGCAAATAGCGAATATCTGGAACAAAAAATTTGCTCATAAAATTAATATAAGAAAGTACTGCCAAAGCCATCATGTTAAGAAAATTGGGGAGCTTCTCAAACGACACCTGATACAGCCTTAATGAGCGAGCAAAAAAACTGCCTACTGCTGAATACATAAATCCAGCGAATAATGGCACGGTCAAAATTTTGAAGATTGCAGGCTGTGGATACTGCCATGAAGCGATTTGCGGATGAGTCAGAAAAATTTCCATGACTATCGCCATAATATGAAACAAGGCAATGACTTTAGCTTCTGGCCATGATTCCAGTTTTAAATACAGCAAGCAAACTTGAATAATTAAGGCATAAAACAATAAGTAGTCATAACGAAAAAAACCGTAAAACTCCTGGCTTCCCATGGATGCGGTAAATACAAAAGCAATCAGGAGTAAAATTCCAAATAAGGCAGCCGAAGCTGCCTTAAATGAGAACTCAAAACATGATTTAAAAAGACTGATCAAGGTTGAATCCTAAAAAATGAGTTTACTCACACGCACTTAAAGATATTTGGCGCTATATTCATGCACGGTATCAATAAATACTTTAGGATTCGCAGGATCGACCCATTGGGTAATACCATGACCCAAGTTGGCGATATAACCGGTTTTTTCACCACCCGCATAAGCATCGTCAAGCATGGCTTTGGTTGCTTTTTCAATAGATGCTGGTGTGCCATATAAAGTGGCTGGATCCAAATTACCTTGCAACGCGGCACGACCATTGACTGTTTGACGTGCCACATTCAATGGTGTGGTCCAATCCAGACCTAAGGCATCTGCACCCGTTGCCAGCATCGGTTCGATCCACTGACCGCCACCTTTGGTAAATAAAATCACCGGCACTTGACGACCTTCATTTTCACGTTTTAAACCTGCAACAATTTTCTGCATGTAGTTCAATGAAAATTCGATATATTCACGGTGTCCAAGTGCTCCACCCCAACTGTCAAAAATCTGTATCGCTTGTGCACCGGCATCAATTTGCGCATTTAAATAATCAATCACGGCGATAGCCAATCGATCAAGCAAGGCATGTAATACTTCGGGTTGGGCATACATCATATTTTTGGTGTAACGGAAATCCTTACTTGATCCGCCTTCAACCATATAGGTTGCAAGCGTCCAGGGACTGCCCGAAAAACCAATCAAGGGAACTTGCCCACCCAAGGCTGAACGAATGGTGGTTACAGCATTCATCACATAATCTAAATCAGATTTGGCATTGAAGTTGGGTAAATTCGCTACATCTTGTTCAGTACGAATGGTTTTATGGAACTTCGGACCTTCACCCGCTTCAAAATACAGACCTAGCCCCAAAGCATCCGGCACAGTTAAAATATCTGAAAACAGAATAGCTGCATCCAGGTCATAACGACGCAAAGGTTGCAAAGTGACTTCACATGCAAAATCATTATTTTTGCACAAGGAAAGGAAATCACCCGCTTTGGCACGTGTTTCGCGATATTCAGGCAAATAACGCCCGGCTTGACGCATCATCCAAACTGGTGTGGTATCTACTGGCTCACGCAATAAGGCACGTAGAAAACGATCGTTTTTTAGAGTCGTCATTTACTTTCCCATCTCATTTTTTAATCTTCGAACCATCATAACAAAAAGCCCGAAAATTTAGTAACTTCTCTCGCATCTAAAAAGCAATCACGGGAAATGTAAAATAATTTTTACACAAAACAAATACTGCATCTCCTCATTTTTTCTGCAATACTTGTGTAGTTTTATCAAATTGTTAATGAATAATTTTTAAGGTTGAATTACATGTTCGTTCGCACATTGCTCGCTATGAGTTTAAGTTGCATTTTGGCGGGTACAGCGTTTGCCGCATCTACTGCTGAACAGCCTTTAAATCCCAAAAAGATTGCTGATACTGCAGTTCAAGATCCGATTGATCCACTTGCAACCGAGCCAGCATCAAGCGCTCAAAGCACTGAAACCCATATTACACAACAAGAACAGCGAGACTTGAATAAGGCGTCGCAAACCTTAGAAGATCTTAAAGAAACTGAAGATGATACTGCTGCAATCGGTGTGGCACCAACAACAAAAACACCAACGACCACAACCAGTTCTAGTGCTGCTGCCGCCAAAGCATCATGGACCTTGGATGGCCTGAATAATGCCGAATGGTATGAAAATATTGGGAAAGGTCAGTTTCCTGTTTATGCTCGTGCCCATGTCATGTTAAATAATGCTCATGCTTCACCAGGCGCGATTGATGGTTCAAGTGGTAAAAATACCCTGAAAGCGATTGCGTCATTCCAGCAAATCAATGGCATTAAACCGACAGGTATTTTAACCCAAGAAACCTGGGAGGCTTTAATTGCTAAACAAGGTTCTAAACCTGCATTTATTGAATACACAATTACCGATGCTGACCTGAAAGGTCCTTATGCTGCATCTATTCCACACGATTATGCCTTGCAAGCCAAAATGAAAGGCTTGTATTACACTCGTGTGACCGAAATGCTGGGTGAAAAGTTCCATATGGATGAAGACTTTTTGAAAAAGTTAAATCCTAAAGTAACTTTCAAAAAAGCCGGTGAGAAAATCATTGTTGCCAATATCCGTAACGAAGTACCGGAAGATATTCATCTGATCGTTGCGCATAAAGGTGCGAAACAACTTTACCTATTTAACAGCCGCAATCAAATGATTGGTTCATTCCCTGCGACCATTGGTAGTTCGGACACGCCTTCTCCAACGGGGACTTATAAAGTCACCGGTGTAGCACCAAATCCTTGGTATAGCTACTCACCAAGTAACTTTCTGCAAGGAAACAACACTAAACCACTTTCTTTACCACCAGGTCCAAATGCTCCAGTCGGCAATATCTGGATTGGTTTAAGTAAAAAATCATTTGGTATTCACGGTACACCCAACCCATCTGCAATTTCTAAAACTGCATCGCATGGGTGTATCCGTTTAACCAACTGGGATGCCAACGACTTGGGTAAAAAAGTGAAATCTGGCGTAACCGTTAAATTCCTAGAATAATCAAAATATTGATGATTAACGAGCCTGCATTTATGTGGGCTTTTTTTACAAAAAATAAAATGCCATTTATTTTAAAATTACTCATAATGTGATCTATTTTACATTTTATGAATATTGACAATAAAAAATCACCGTCGCATAAATAGAATGATATGTTGCTTTTATACTATTTTTATCATTTTTATAGCACGGTATTATCATTCTAATTCCAAATAATTAAGGAGCATCAAAGATGAATGCTTTTTTACATCATGCTGAAAATCGAGGTCATGTTAAAGCCGGCTGGTTAGACACCAAACATAGCTTTTCTTTTGGTAGCTGGTATAACCCTAAATATATGGGCGTCAGTGTACTTCGCGTCATAAATGATGACACCATCGCTGCGCATAATGGTTTTGGTACACATCCCCATGAAAATATGGAAATCTTAACCTGTGTACTTGATGGCACGATTTCACATAAAGATAGCATGGGTAATGAACGGCATATTAGTGCAGGTGAATGGCAACTCATGAGCGCAGGTACAGGGGTTCAACATAGTGAAATGAACAATGGCGATACCCCTGTTCATATGTTGCAAATTTGGATTCACCCTGATGTGCAAGATGCAGAACCCACTTATCAACAAATTCAGTGTAATCCACATGACCAACCGAATCAGTGGCATTTAATTGCTGGACCAAATAACAATGCGCCTATGCATATTCGCCAACAAGCTGAAGTAAAAACTGCGGTCTTGGAAAAAGATCACCTGCTTCCTGTTGAAGCCACCCAGCAAGTCAATTATATACATGTCATTTCAGGGACAATCCAGATTGAAGATCAAATTGTGAAAGCTGGCGATGCGCTACTTTTTACAGAAAATAATGAAATTAAAGCCTTGGAAGACAGTCAATTTATCTGGTTTGATTTACCGAAGGTTAAAAATTAATACTGTGTATTGATAAATCTCGACTTGAGATGATTATTGCAAAATAGTCATCTCAATGTAGCTTCAGAAAGTGAATATCAAAAAATAAAATGAATAGTTTATTCACTCTAATTATCGTTATATTTTCTTGCATCTATATATATAAAAAATACAAATTAAACCAATAAGCAGCATATCTTTACTCAAAAAAACCGCCTTTTAGAGGAATATCCTCTTATCTATTTTTAAATCACCAGATCTATAAGCTTGCTTTAATTAATAAAGGCCGATCGGTCATTGCTTTGCAAATGCTTAAATCAGGTCAAAAGACTTTAAATTTATTTTTAATAATCAGAAGAGAAAATCCATATGAATCAGATTTTAGATGCTCAAACAAGCCAACAACACGCTTTGCTTTTTTTATTGAATTTTTTAAAACAACGAGACTATCACTTTACGGTCATTACCCCGCTTTCCCATCAACGGATTCTGAACCGAAACAACAACACAAAAAGTAAAGATATTACCCTTCGGGATATATTCGGCTGGAATTTAGCCTGTGCAGAAAAGGATCTCGAACCTGAACTTTTTGCAATTTTAAAAGAAAATCGACTTATTCATTTCCACGATGGTCAGTGGTTCAGTCATGTACGAGTTGCATCGCTAGATAATGAACTATTTATTCATTCCAGTTTCCCCACCATTCAACATGACGCGGTTTTTTTTGGACCCGATACTTATCGCTTTGTTTATCATTTAAAACAATATTTGGCAGGTAAAACTCAGCCATTCAAGCGAGGTTTAGAATTGTGCTGCGGCACTTCAGCTGCCGCGATTAGCATTGCCAAACATTATCCAAATTTTAATGAAATGATGGTGGCTGATCTTAATCCGAAAGCGTTGTTGTATAGTCAAATCAATGCGAGCTTTACAGGTTTAGACAATATCTTTCCAGTCTACAGCAATTTATTTGGCCATCTTGAAGGAACATTTGACCTTATTTTTGCCAATCCTCCCTATTTAATAGACGCAGATCAACGTCAATATCGTCACGGTGGTAATGAGTTAGATGGCAATGAATTGTCATTTAATATTGTAAAAGAAGGACTTCCAAGGCTTAATCCTCAAGGTTGTCTGTTTTTATATACTGGGGTGGCTATCCGGCCAGACAGTAATCCATTCTTAGAAGAGCTTGAAAAGTTGATGGAGTCTGAATCAAATGTAAATTGGTCTTACGAAGAAATTGATCCAGATGTTTTTGGAGAAGAATTGGATCAGCCTGCTTATCAGCATATTGAACGGATTGCTTTGGTTTTGGTGAAGTTGGAAATGATGCGTTAAGAAGTGCTGTGTTACCAAAATATTTAAAATTCAAAATTACCCAAAAAAATAAATGATTTATTTAATTTTTTCCACGAGTTTTATCCGGTTCTTTTTTATTTATCGTATTCATTTTTGTACAATTAAAATTACAGACATTAAAAAAGCCCCTGTTTTCACAGGGGCTTTTGAATTTGGCGGAAGCGGTGAGATTCGAACTCACGGAGGACTCACACCCTCGTCGGTTTTCAAGACCGGTGCATTAAACCGCTCTGCCACGCTTCCATGTGGGCCATAATACGGATCTTTTTAAAAACTGACAAGTAAAAATTACAACTAAACCATTCAAATGAATATTGTTTCACCAACTCAACTCAAAAAATCATAATTTGGCTGCTAATTCAGCACCTTCACGGATCGCACGCTTCGCATCCAGCTCTACTGCCAGTTTTGCACCACCAATAATATGATAATTCGCCAAGGTAAATTCATCTTCCTTTGGCATAATGTCTTTCACTGACTCCTGTCCTGCACACACGACTACAGTATCTACCCGTAAAAGTTGGTCATAGCCATTGGTTTCAATCCATAAGCCTTCATTGGTAATGGATTTATATCGCACACCACGTAACATCTTCACAGCATGTTTTTTCAATTGTGCACGATGCACCCAACCTGTGGTTTTGCCTAATCCAATACCCAACGGCGTAGTCTTACGTTGCAATAAATAAATTTCACGTACCGGATGATCGACTTCAGCCGCCTGCATGCCACCTTCAGAGATATAATTCGGATTTGGGTCAATCCCCCACTCACGTTGCCAGTCTGCTAATGGTTGCGGTTGAGGCTGATGTTCAGGTCTCAACAAAAATTCAGAAACATCAAATCCAATCCCCCCTGCACCAATGACAGCAACTTTATGACCTACAGCAGCCCCACGCAATACTTCTGCATAAGACAAAACTTGTGGTGCATCACTGCCTTCAATCTTTAAACTGCGAGGTACAACCCCTGTTGCAACAATGACTTCATCAAAACCTTCACGTTCCAGTTGTTCACGATTCACTTTGGTATTTAATCGAAGCTCTACGCCTGTTTTTTCAATCTGGACTTTAAAATAACGAATGGTTTCGTGAAATTCCTCCTTACCTGGAACGACTTTGGCTAAATTAAATTGCCCACCGACCTCAGTTGCTGCTTCAAATAAAGTGACCTTATGACCACGACTTGCCGCTACTGTCGCAGCAGACATTCCTGCCACACCACCACCAATAACAGCAATCTTTTTAGGTACTTTGGTTTTTAAGTAAACCAGTTCAGTTTCATAAGCAGCCCGAGGATTGACCAGACAGGTTGCTCGTTTATTTTTAAAAGTATGATCTAAACAGGCTTGGTTACAGGCAATACAGGTATTAATTTCATCAACCCGATTAGTCGCAGTTTTACTGACCCAAAAGGCATCGGCCAAAAGTGGTCGTGCCATTTGCACCATATCTGCTTTTCCAGCCGCCAAAATGGCTTCGGCGGTTTCCGGCATATTAATACGGTTAGATGCAATCACAGGAATTGCCACATGTTTTTTCACTTCTGCGGTGTAATCGGCAAATGCAGCTCGCGGTACCGAAGTGACAATGGTCGGAATACGTGCTTCATGCCAGCCTATACCTGTATTGAGCAAGGTAACCCCTGCTTCTTCCAGTGCTTTTGCAACGGTAATCACTTCACCCATGGTATTGCCGTCATGCACCAGATCCAGCATCGACAAACGGAAACAGATAATAAAATTTTCACCGATTTTTTCACGGATGGCTTTGACAATGTCAACGGCAAAACGTATGCGGTTTTCAATGTCACCACCCCAGCGGTCAGTACGCTGATTGACATGACGGCTTAAAAATTGATTCAGCAAATAACCTTCAGAGCCCATGATTTCCACACCATCATAACCGGATTTTTTGGCAATGCTGGCGGTATGTGCATAATCCTCAATGGTATCGAGAATTTGTTTTTCACTCATTTGACGTGGTTTAAACGGTGAAATAGGCGATTTAATTGGACTGGCAGAAACCACAAATGGTTGATAGCCATAACGACCAGAATGCAGAATTTGCATCAAAATTTTTGCGCCATGCTTATGCACAGCATGCGTGACTAAACGATGTGGTGCCACATCACCCAAGTTGTTCATGGTACCGCCTGCAGGCAGCAACCAACCCTGACGGTTCGGCGAAATTCCCCCGGTGATAATCAGACCCACGCCACCTTTTGCACGCTCCCCAAAATATGCCGCAAGTTTTGGATAATTATAAAAACGATCTTCCAGACCTGTATGCATAGAACCCATCACGACACGGTTTTTAATGGTCGTAAAGCCTAAATGTAGTGGTTTTAAAATATTTGCATAGCTTGTTGTCATGATGAATCCTTAATTTATTGGCTTTGCAACTTGTTGCATCCTACTTTACCTATTTTTAGCATTTTGTTTATGACATCTTTTCAACATTGTCTGACGAAACAGTCAATTCAGCAAAAAAAAGGTGCAGTTTAAAAACCACACCTTTTAAAAAATTATTTTGATCTGAGCCATCAATGCCAATGTTTTAATTTAGAGGTATGACCAATGCCGACATTGAAACTATTGGTCGGATCCAGCTTTTGATAATGATGTTTTAAAGCCGGTTTGGCTACATATAAATGTCCAACATTATGCTCTGCCGGATATTCTGCGCCACGTTCATCTAATAAATGCCACATTTGATGTTCCATTGCGATTGGGTCCACCCCTTTTTTCACAATATAATCCTGATGGAACACATGACATAAAAAATGACCGTAATACAGTTTATGAATAATCAGATCATCCATTTCCTTAGGCAAAGTTTCTATCCATTCACGGTCATTACGGCGTAAGGCAATATCCAAGGCCACAATATCTTCCACTTCACTGCGATGCGTATCACGATAACGGATCGCGGCGCCAGCAACGGCAAAACGGTGCAGAAAGGCTTTACGGCCTTCATCTTCATCACAGAGGAAATAATTTCCAGTGATGTGAGATGAAAAATATTGTTTTAAAAATTGCTCAACTTGCGCAACATCCTGATTCTCGATACGCAACACCAGATGGTGTTCATACAAATCACGAAATTCATTCATTCGTTTTGGCAAATGCGAGGGTAAAAATTTGCTCACCATTTGCAGAACTTTATCTGACAATCCTTTCATGCCTACTTTTTCCAAGTAGCCATCGACTTTATCTTTCATGGCAAAAGCGGCGGGCACTTTGGCAGTCCCGAACTTTTCAATGAACATGAAAGTATCTTTGCCGTATTCAGCACCAATATCATAAGCCACACGGTGAATATATTCGCCTGCAATTGGCAAGCGTGGTAAATCGGTTAACAGGAAACGGCGAATAGCGGTTAAATCATCTTGGTTATTGGTTCCGACATAAAAGACCTGACTGGGAATTTTTTCAAAAGTATCCAGACGCACAGCGAAAACACAAACTTTACCTGCCGAACCAGAAGCTTCAAACAAACGGGATGGATCGGCATTAAATCGTGCCGGAGTATCTTCATCGACCTGAGTGACGTCATGGGCATAATGCCGATCTGAAGCACAACAACTAGAATCATGCTGAATATCATCATTTTGATATTGCTGATGTTCTAATTTGGATAAAATTTCTTCTGGTGTTGAGCCTAGATTTACACCTAAATGATTGACCAGTTCCAGTTGCCCATATTCATTTACCCGCGCATACAGTGCAAGTTCGGTATAGGCAGGTCCACGACGAACCAAAGCTCCACCCGAATTATTACACACCCCACCTAAAACCGAGGCTCCAATACAGGAAGAACCAATCACTGAATGCGGTTCACGATTAAAAGGCGCAAGTTCCTTTTCAAGTTTGTCTAGGGTTGCACCGGGTAAGCAAATGACTTGTTTACCGTCATTAATGACTTGAATACCTGCTAAACGACGTGTGCTCATCAGAATGACTGGACGATCATAATCATCGCCAAAAGGGGTCGATCCACCGGTGAGTCCGGTATTGGCAGCCTGCATAATCACAATACAATTTGCCTGAATAGCAGTTTGCAAAACTTGCCATTGTTCAACTAAAGATCCGGGTGCAACAACGGCAAGCACTTGCCCTGAACCATAGCGACGACCTTGACGGTATAAACGGGTATCATTGTCATCCGTCAATACATGTTGCTTGCCGACAATAGCGATGAGGTTTTGAATGGTATGTTGAGAAGCGAATGGAGTAGACATCGTTCAAACCCTTTATAAATTTATTGATCAGTTACTACCTACAACTCAACAAATAAATTTAAGACTGATATAAATAACAAAAATTGATACCCGGCAATGTCTTTTGTTGCTGTTCGAGGCAGGCTGAAATCTGACACGTTTTGTTTCTGCGAGAGATGGATTAAGTTTTGCCAGTTGACGAGTTCAACAAAAGACAAATGGTTTTGCTTACTTTTCCCGAAAGAAAAGTAAGGTATGAGCTACTGCTAGTTGCCTTATAAGCAGTAAGACTCCGTCGAGTAATACATTAAAAAATTTCCATTTCCCTTTTTTAAAAGGATGAGCAACGCTGTTGCACAAGAGAAGAGACTTTTCAATATTGATCAAATAATATCCATTATTCTCAAATCACGGCTGCTCAATTAGAGGGATTAAACAAATCACTCAGCCAACTCTTTATCCAGCTTCACCAAACAATCAGAAGTAATATCTGCAATTGTTTTTGCACCTGTTAGCGTCATGGCTACACGCATTTCTTTATCAATCAGATCGAGTAGATTCGAAACACCGGCACCACCTGCTGCACCTAGCGCATAAACAAAGGCACGTCCCAACATGCAGGTATCCGCACCCATCGCCAACATACGAACCACATCTAAACCGTTACGGATACCGGAATCGGCCAGAATTTTAATCTCGCCTTTCACAGCATCGGCAATCGGAGGTAAAGCACGGGCACTGGATAAAACACCATCCAACTGACGCCCCCCATGATTTGACACCACAATACCATCGGCGCCAAAACGCACCGCATCTTTGGCATCTTCAGGATCTAAAATACCTTTGATGACCATCGGTCCATCCCAGAACTCACGAATCCACTCCAAATCTTTCCACGAAATAGACGGATCAAAGTTATTGCCCAACCAGCCAATATAATCTTCAAGCCCAGTCGGTTTGCCTAAATATTTTGAAATATTACCTAGGTCATGTGGACGGCCATGCAAACCGACATCCCAAGCCCATTGCGGATGTAAGCAGGATTGCATATAACGACGCATTGCAGCATTTGGACCACTCATGCCTGAATGGGCATCACGGTAACGTGCACCGGGTACTGGCATATCCACGGTAAATACAAGGGTTGAACAGCCTGCAGCTTTGGCACGTTCCAAGGCATTTTTCATAAAGCCACGGTCACGTAACACATACAGCTGGAACCACATTGGACGCTGGATGGCAGGTGCTACTTCTTCAATCGGACAGACTGAAACCGTCGACAAGGTAAAAGGAATGCCTTTTTGATCAGCTGCTACTGCGGCTTGGACTTCGCCACGGCGTGCATACATCCCGGTCAATCCTACTGGCGATAAAGCCACAGGCATCGACAAGGTTTCATTGAATAATTTGGTTTCTAAGCTTAGTTCCGACATGTCGTTTAAAACACGCTGACGTAAAGCAATTTTTGATAAATCTTCTATATTACGTTTTAAGGTATATTCCGCATATGCCCCACCATCAATGTAGTGAAACAAGAATGGCGGTAAACGACGTTTCGCAGCTTCGCGATAGTCATTTGCAGAAGAAATAATCATAACTTAGATCCTATTTAATCGATTCGCACGCTGACGACGAGCTTCTTCTTCATCAATCAAACGTACCTGTTGAACTACAAATTCAATATGCCCACAGACAGCTTTTCGTGCAGCTTCTGGGTCTTGACCTACAATTGCATTCATCACTTGTAAGTGCTGATCATGCAACTGTTCAAAATGGCGTGGTGCGGTATAGACTTTGCGTCGACCGAGCATCACGTTGTATTGCAATAAATCGAACAGACCACGCATCATCTGAATCAACACCAAATTGTGTGAAGCTTCTGCAATTGCCAGATGAAATTTAGCATCCGCAATAGCCGCTTGAGCATCATCACCGAGCGACTGAAAATGATTGATCTGTTCATAGCATTGACGAATATTTTCTAAATCTGCTGGCGTAGCACGCTGTGCCGCATACCAGGCCGTTCCACCCTCAAGCACCATGCGCGCTTCTTGCACATCAAAACGATACTCAGGGTCTTGATGCATCAAGTTTGACAGGGGTTCTACAATTTGGTGCTGTGACCACGTTGCGGGAAGCTGCTGTAAATAGGTCCCCGCACCGGCTTTACTCAACAAAATACCGATACTGCTCAATTGTTGAATCGCTTCGCGTAAAGAACTTCGCGACACACCCAATTGCTCACAGAGTTTACGTTCTGCAGGCAAACGTGCTCCGACTTGCATATTGCTTTGTTCGATCAATAAGCGTAAGCGTTGTACAACTTGGTCGGAGACTTTCATTTATTTTCCTTGTCCGTAATTACGGAATCATCCACGGGAATACATAAGCTTGTAATGTCACGATAATACCAATCATGACTGTAAAGCTAATACTATGTTTTACCGTAAATCGGAATAAATCTGATTCTTTGCCCACAAGACCCACAGCCGCACATGCGATGGCGATGGATTGAGGCGAAATCATTTTACCTGTGACACCACCACTGGTATTGGCAGCCACCAGTAAGACTTCCGGCACCCCAATTTGCTGAGCCGTGGTTGCTTGCAGAGCTGAGAACAATGCATTTGCAGAAGTATCTGAACCTGTGAGAAATACCCCGACCCAACCCAAAAATGGCGAGAAGAAAGTAAATGCCTGACCGGTATGTGCCAGTGCCAATGCCAAAGTCGCAGATAAACCTGAATAGTTGGCAATAAATGCAAAAGCCAACACCATACCAATCGAATAAATCGGGGTTTTCAACTCATTGACTGTTTCAGCGAAAGTTACCACTGCTTCTTTCGGCTTCATTTTTAAATAAATGATGGTAATGACTGCAGCAATCATGATTGCCGTCCCTGTCGCAGAGAGCCAATCAAATTTATAAATGGCATCGTAATCTTTCGCTTCAGGCACTACAGGCGGTAATTTTTGAATCAATTGGTGCAAATAAGGCACTTTAATCGAAATCACCAAATCACTGAGCGCACCATCTTTAGCAAATAAATCTTTAAACGGTTTGATACTCCACACCGTGACCATCGCCGTTAAGACTGCAAATGGAGACCATGCTTTGGCAATTTGACCCAAGGAATATTTCGGTTGATTGCTCAGGTCTATATTTACATTACTGTTTAAATTGCCCTGATCTTCATTTTCAAAACGGAAAATATGTTTTGGCTGCCAAAATTTCAGTAATACAGTCAAACTCACCAATGAAGCAATCGCAGCGGTAATATCGGGTAATTCAGGACCAACAAAATTCGATGTTAAATATTGAGCCAGTGCAAAAGAACCACCACCGACTAAAATCGCAGGCCAGGTTTCTTTGACACCGCGCCAGCCATCCATAATTGCCATGATCCAGATCAACACAATTGGTACCATAATGGGCAATTGACGACCGACCATTTGGCTAATTTCAAAGGTATCCACACCTGAAACCTGACCTGCAACAATGATTGGAATCCCCATTGCACCAAATGCCACAGGCGCAGTATTTACAATCAAACACAGCCCTGCTGCATATAAAGGTTTAAAGCCAAGCCCAACCAATAATGCCGCGGTAATTGCGACCGGTGCACCAAAGCCTGCTGCACCTTCCAAAAAGGTACCGAATGCAAAACCAACCAACAGCATTTGTAAACGCTGGTCTTCAGTAATCGATAAAATTGAAGAACGGATGATGTCAAACTGACCCGTTTTCACTGAAACCTTGTAGAGGAAAACTGCGCCAATAATGATCCAGGCAATCGGCCAAAGACCATAAAAGAAGCCATAAACCATCGATGAAAGCGCCATCGGCAATGGCATATCATATAAAAATAATGAAACCAAGAATGCGAGAGCGACGGTAATGGTTCCCGCCACACTGCCCTTCATCCGAAACACCGCCAGTGCGAGAAAGAAAAATACAATGGGAATCAGTGCAATCGCGCTTGAGATCCAGATATTGCCCATAGGATCATAAATTTGTTGCCATTGTTGAAGCATTTTCATCTCCTTGAAATGCTTAAGCGACTTAATATCGAGCTTTGATCATCCCTACAAACAGCTTTGGTATGACCAATTTAATTAAATCCAGACCAACAGAGATCTTTCATAACTAATTATGCTAATTAATGTCGAAATAAAGATCAATAGTTAATTTAATAAACAATATTGGTATGACCAATTTAATGAATTTTTGATTAATTTATTCTCATTTTTAAGGTATTTTGATTTTTTTCAATTTACAAATTTAATTTAAATTCATAGATTTAATAAAATTGAATTATTCACCTATAACTTTGGTCTTATGCTCGCGATAAATTCAGCCATATTCAGCTTTTAAAGCTGATTTATCTTTATTTATTTTTTAAATGAATTGAATAAAATTTTAGCGATTTTTTGAATTTTGCTTTTTTTTTGCAAAAACTTGCGCTTTGAAAGGTGTTACAATATCTTCATTCAAAATTCTCCTTGGCCACCAATATACGTGGTGCCTATTTCAAAATAGTTAGGACTAGCAATGACTGATAATGCAACAATCTTGCAGAATGTACCCGTAGGCAAAAAAGTAGGTATTGCCTTCTCTGGTGGTCTAGATACTTCAGCTGCCCTTTTGTGGATGAAACAAAAAGGCGCAGAACCTTATGCTTATACAGCAAATTTAGGTCAACCTGATGAAGATGACTACGATGCAATTCCTAAGAAAGCTGAAGCGTATGGCGCAGTAAAAGCGCGTTTGGTTGACTGCCGTTTACAGCTTGCACTTGAAGGTATTGCTGCAATTCAATGTGGCGCATTCCATATCAGCACTGGTGGTGTTCCTTATTTCAATACGACTCCATTGGGTCGTGCAGTAACAGGTACCATGCTTGTTACCGCAATGAAAGAAGACGACGTAAACATCTGGGGTGATGGTTCAACTTATAAGGGTAACGACATTGAGCGTTTCTACCGTTATGGTTTGCTGACTAACCCGAACCTTAAAATCTATAAACCTTGGTTAGACCAAACGTTTATTGACGAGTTAGGTGGTCGTGCCGAAATGTCGCAATTCTTAATCGACAACGGCTTTGACTATAAAATGTCAAAAGAGAAAGCTTACTCAACTGACTCAAACATGTTGGGTGCGACTCACGAAGCCAAAGATCTTGAGTATCTTGATGCCGGTATCAAAATCGTAGACCCAATCATGGGCGTTGCATTCTGGAAAGAAGAAGTTGAGGTCAAACCTGAACTTGTATCTGTGACTTTTGAAGAAGGTACACCAGTTGCATTGAACGGCCAACGTTTTGACAATCCGGTTGAATTGATTCTTGAAGCGAACCGTATCGGTGGTCGTCATGGTCTAGGGATGTCGGATCAAATTGAAAACCGTATCATCGAAGCGAAATCTCGTGGGATCTATGAAGCACCAGGTATGGCGCTACTTCATATCACTTACGAACGTCTTGTAACGGGAATTCATAACGAAGACACCATTGAACAATACCGTATCAACGGTTTACGTTTAGGTCGTTTATTGTACCAAGGTCGCTGGTTCGATTCTCAAGCATTAATGCTTCGTGAAACTGCTCAACGTTGGGTTGCTAAAGCAATCACAGGTACTGTGACTTTAGAACTTCGTCGTGGTAATGACTTCACCATCATGAACACTGAATCTGAAAACCTCACTTATGAAGCTGAGCGTTTGACGATGGAGAAAGGTGATTCTATGTTTACGCCTATGGACCGTATTGGTCAGTTAACCATGCGTAACCTGGACATTACAGATACACGTGCGAAACTTGGCATCTATACCAACGCAGGTCTTCTTGCTGTGGGTACAAGCTCTGCAGTGCCTCAATTAAAAGACAAAAACAAATAATTTTGTTTGATGTCAAAAAACCGCCTGAATGGCGGTTTTTTTATGGCTGAATTTTGGGTCTTTAAGCAATATTTGACGCACGAATAGATTGATAATAAATCTGGTTTCGCCCCAGTTGTTTAGCCCGATATAAAGCCTGATCGGCAATCTTAAGTACTTCTTCTTTGCTTAGTTCATTTTCCCCACGATAAACTGCAATCCCCAAACTAATCGTGATATAGCTCGACACCGATGATTTGGCATGTGGAATTTCCAGACGCTCTACTGCCTTAAAAATATTCGATGCAACTGCATAGGCACCATGTGCATCGGTCTCAGGCAATAACACCACAAATTCTTCGCCACCATAACGCGCAACAAAATCCATATGCCGAATGGCGCCTTTAATGGATTTAGCAATGGAAAAAATAACATCATCACCTTTTTGATGACCGTAAAAATCATTATAGTTTTTAAAAAAATCCACATCTATAAACAAAATGGATAAAGAAGTGTGGTCTAGACGAGTTTGCTGATAAAAAACTTCCATCATTTCATCGAAAGTACGACGATTTGAAATTTTCGTCAGTTGATCATTCTGACTCAAATGCAGTAATTCTGAATTATGAATGCGGTGAATTTTTTCACTAATCCTGGCTCGCATCGAATACAAATAAATCATCCGTTCACGTGCAAAAATCATATGACTAATGACATAACCCAGTACACAGCTGCCAGTAAGAATACGCCCCAGCACCATCGCATCAAAAGCAACATGCAACCCTAAAAATAATACAATGGTGAACATTGCTGCTGACAGGCCTGTCATCAACATGTGAAATGGTTTTACCCCAGTAAGAATATAGCCAAGAATATAAATAATACATAAGATAGCCATGGCTTGATGCTGTAGCGCAACCGTTTCAACCGTCACGGTCAACCATGACATGGAAACAATGGCCCAAAATTTAACCACCATCGCAGCATGGGCAAAATATGGACGCAGTTTAGGGAAATAAGCAAAGAAAAATAAAGCCAGTAAACATAAACCACCGTTCACCAGTGCCAACATGGTTTGCACGAAATCATGGACGAAATATTGCTGGTCGATAATCCAGTAGTCACTTGGAATCATGACCACCATAAAAACAAAATAGCTTAAAACACCTCCCCAGAGGTATTTTTCAATATGTTTACGCGCGCGTTCTAAATTTTTAGACCAAAATTCCTGTTCTAATTTTTTTGGAAAAACTTGCCCTACACGGCGACTTTGCTGCGTAATCAGTTCTTCTACTTTTTCTTTATCGTACTGTAATTTAGCCAGATTATACTTGTATTCCATTCGCAAGCATTATGTAGTTATTTTTTAGTTACTTAAAAGTAACACAATTTTATTATTAATATTTAAATATATATCGCCATTTGTCTTTAATTCTCGTTACCATTTTCACACTTTATAGATTATCATTTGTTTTATTTCTTTGATTGAAATGGCCTTGAATACAATCACTCTTCTCCAGCCAGATGATTGGCATGCTCACCTTCGTGATGGTCTTGCTTTAAAACGTACGGTTCCCGATTTAGCCAACCAGTTTGCACGCGCAATCTGTATGCCAAACACTGTTCCCCCTGTGAAAACAGTTGAAGAAGCGATTGCTTATCGTGAACGTATTTTGGCACATGTACCTGAAGGTGTTTCATTTGATCCACGTATGGTGCTTTACTTTACAGACTTCACCCAACCTGACGAAGTTAAAAAAATAAAAGAATCTGAACATGTCAATGCCATCAAGCTATACCCTGCTGGTGCAACCACAAATTCAGACAATGGTGTCAGCGATATTCGTAAAGTTTATGCTGTAATCGAACAGCTTGAAGAGCATCAAGTCCCTTTACTGCTTCATGGTGAAGTCACTCATAACCATGTTGATATTTTCGATCGTGAAAAACGCTTCCTGGATGAAGTCCTTTCTCCGCTCTTAAAACAGTTCCCTAAGCTTAAACTGATACTAGAACATATCACCACCAGTGAAGCTGCGCATTTTGTACTCGAACAAGACCGCAATGTTGCTGCGACCATTACCCCGCAGCATTTATTGTTTAATCGTAATGATATGCTTGTGGGTGGCGTGAAGCCGCACTTCTATTGTTTGCCGATTTTGAAACGTCAAACTCATCAGCAAACTTTACTTGAAGTGGCGACCAGCTCGAATCCTAAATTTTTCCTGGGTACAGACAGCGCACCGCATTCAAAAAATGCCAAAGAAAATGCATGTGGCTGTGCGGGTTGCTATAGTGCGCCTACCGCAATTGAATTATATGCTCAAGCTTTTGACCAAGTCGGTAAAATTGACCGTCTGGAAGGTTTTGCCAGCCACTTCGGTGCTGACTTCTATGGTCTGCCGCGTAATACCAACACCATTACTTTGGTTAAAGAAGAGCAAGTTATTCCGACAAGTTTAGACTACTTGGATGGTGAAAAAATTATCCCCCTATATGCGGGTAATACCATCCAATGGAGAAAAGTGTGACAGATGAAACCCAACCAATAATTGGTCAGCGTTTCCGTGGATTTTTACCTGTTGTTGTCGATGTCGAGACAGCAGGTTTTAACTCACAGACCGATGCCTTATTGGAAATTGCAGCAATCCCGATCATCTATAATGAAGAAGGTCTATTTGTGCCAGGCGAAGCCCATCACGCACATATCAATCCTTTTGAAGGGGCTAACTTAGACCGTCGCTCACTCGATTTTATTGGGGTTGATCCATTTAATCCGATGCGTATGGCCATGGCTGAAGATGAAAAAAGTGCCTTAAAACGTATTTTTAAATCTGTAAATGAAGTTCGTCGCCAGCAGAATTGTACCCATGCAGTTTTAGTCGGTCATAATGCGCATTTCGATCTCGGTTTTGTACAAGCAGCCATTGCGCGTACCGGAACTAAAAATCAAAATCCATTCCACAGTTTTTCGGTGTTCGATACCGTGACCTTGAGTGCAGTCATGTTTGGTCAAACCGTACTGGCAAAATCATGTATTCACGCTGGGATTGAGTTCGATGGTAAGGAAGCACACTCTGCTTTATACGATACTCAAAAGACTGCGGAACTGTTTTGCTATATTTTGAACAAACTCGCACCTCACCTACTTGACACTCTGGTGGCGGATCAATAAGATACCGCCATCTTCTAAACGTCCCTATCGTCTAGAGGCCTAGGACATCGCCCTTTCACGGCGGTAACCGGGGTTCGAATCCCCGTAGGGACGCCATCTATTATTTATCCTCGCTTTAATCCAATTTCTTAAAAGCATTCTATTCTTTAGATTTCGCTATATTGCTTAATACCCTATCTATGCTATGGATTATTTTAATTTCTATTAAAATATTTGATTAAAATAGCTTTCATTTTATTTTAATTCCCGAAGCCATATTCCAATTGCTAAAAACTTGACTGGCATATTCAAGCGGATAGTCAATAGTGTGAAAAACTGGCATAACGTGTAAATAATGATGAAACATTAGTTCTGAAATCGGTCGTCAATTTATGACTGATCTTACTTTTAAGTTCCAATCTTAAAAGTTTAACTCCTGAGCAGGTCGGTGCTCTTTTTTTATGTCAGTTTGCATGCTAACGTTACCGCCTCCCCATCAATACTGCCTCGATTATGTTGAAAAAAGTTTTTATTGTTTTAATGATTCTGCTCCCTTCGGCTGTATATATTTATCTTGCCAGCAAAGATGCAGAGCATGCCCAAGAATCCTCTTCTACAGCACCTAAACAAGCACCTGCACAAGAACAATCGCAAAAATACCAGACCCCAGATCATTAGAGGATGGTTTAAGTTGTTCTTTTGATTCATCTAGTTTTCTTATTAGATTTAGCAATGAGTCAGAAAAACGATTTATGTGAATATTCACCCAATCAACAATTAAAATAATTCTTTCAACTCTTTTTCTAAATTATGCAATCTCCTATACAACCTTCGCAGCATTCAGCTGCTGAGGGGCAAATCAGCTCGTTAAAAAGAGCCATGACCAAACGTCATCTCATTATGCTCTCCTTGGGTAGTGCAATCGATACCGGTTTATTTCTGAATGAAGTGCAGTTTTAAACTGCACTTTTTTTATGTCGATTTGTCATTTTTTATGCAATCAATTCAATATTTTAAAAATAATGCAATTACAGGTTTGACAGCCCCATTAAAAATCCATAATATACGCATCACCTCCTAACGACCCTATCGTCTAGAGGCCTAGGACATCGCCCTTTCACGGCGGTAACCGGGGTTCGAATCCCCGTAGGGTCGCCATATATATCGTGCTATACGATCATTCAAGCTTCAATACTTCTCATTATTGCATTGCAGATTTGTAGTTTTTCACTACAATAGCTCGCTTCATTTCTTTTTTTATTTTTCTCTTATGCAGTCATCTCATACTCCGAATGATGCTTCGCATCAGGGCAATTCTGCGCCTTTAAAACGCGCTATGAGTACTCGACATCTGGTTATGATTTCGCTTGGTGGCGCAATCGGAACAGGTTTATTTTTAGGTTCGGGTGAAGTCATTGCACAAACGGGGCCTGTAGGTGCCATCATCTCCTATGTATTAGGCGGTTTAATTGCCTATGCTGTAATGCTTTGCTTGGGCGAACTTGCGGTGCATATGCCCGAATCGGGTTCTTTTGGTACGTATGCACGCAGATACATTGGTCCGGGTACGGGCTATATGGTTACCTGGCTATATTGGCTCACCTGGACCGCCACCCTGGGAACCGAATTTACTGCCGCAGCCTTGCTGATGCAGGAATGGTTTCCGCAAATTTCGGTCTGGATCTGGACTATTGTTTTTGCAGCGATTGTTTTTGGACTCAATATGAGTTCAACCAAACTCTTTGCTGAATCTGAATTTTGGCTATCCTTGGTCAAAGTCGTGACCGTGATTAGCTTCATTATTCTAGGCTTATTGGCGATCTTCGGGATTCTCTCTTTCCAAGGTCACACCTCTGCGCCTTTATTCAGCAACCTGACCGCTCAAGGCTGGTTCCCTCAAGGCTTGTTTCCTATTTTTGCAACCATGCTGATTGTGAACTTTGCCTTCTCGGGTACAGAACTGATTGGTGTTGCTGCCGGTGAAACCAAAGACCCAGCCAAAAATGTCCCTAAAGCCATCAATGCCGCGATCTGGCGATTATTAATCTTCTTTGTCGGTACCATTGTGGTGATTAGTGCGCTGTTGCCACATCAGATGGCAGGATTAGGTGCTGAAGGTGTCAGTAGCAGTCCATTCGTGACGGTATTTACCTATATTGGTATTCCGCATGCAGAAGATATTATTCGCTTTGTGATTATCACTGCGCTTTTGTCAGCAGCCAACTCCGGTTTATATGCCGCTTCACGTATGATGTGGTCTTTATCTGACAAAAAACAATTACCGGCTGTATTCTCCAAAGTGAACCATCGCGGCATTCCATTTATCGCGATTATGGTTACCATGCTAGGTGCCTTACCGGGTTTACTGTCAGAACAGTTTGCACCTGAAACCATCTTCAAAAACTTGCTAGGTGTGGCTGCATTTACCATGGTTGTGGTTTGGATGAGCATTTGCTTGAGCCAGTTCAATTTCCGCCGTCAGTGGTATAAAGCAGGTCATACTGCAAAAGAATTGGGCTTTGCCGCACCCCTGTTTCCAATTGTGCCGATCTTAGGTTTTGTATTCTGTTTTATTACCTGTATCAGTATGGCAACTGACCCTGAAATGCTACCGGGCTTTATCGGCTGTTTAATCTTTATTGCAGCGTGTTATCTCAGTTACTATGTTTTCTATCGAAAGCAAAACTAACACATAAAAAGAGTGGTCAAGTACCACTCTTTTTTTTAAGCTAAATAAAGACAATGACATCTATAAAAATCTGATCCGGCATGAAAATCATTTTTATTCACGGTATGAATCAACAGAATTATGATCAAGCTTCATTAAAACAACATTGGTTAACTGCATTTCAGTCCGGTTTAAATCATTCACATCTCGATATTGACCTAAAATCTCTGGAGATCCGGTTTCCCTTTTATGGTGATTTACTCAGCAAACATCACTTATATAACAGCTTGGACTTAGAAACATTTTTACCAAAATCAATCTCACACCTGCATCTTCCCTTTCACTTGGGACAGAGCAGCTGTATTGTCCAAGAACATCAACCTTGCATCCATGCATTGCCTACATTTAATCCAGAACACTCTGAATCGTTTACTCAGCGCTTATCTGTTATTTCGGCACTCACCAAAGACCATGCATTCAGGGAATTATCCCTGTTCCTAAATCATTATCCCAAATTGCATGAAACCCTAATTCATAAATTTCTAATCGAAACTTACTTATACCTCTCCAATCCTGATTTTATGCATGAAGTTCATCACAGAATCATGTCTTACCTTCATCCGGAACCAGATCACATTATCGTGGCGCATTCATTAGGGTCTGTGATTACTTACAACCTGCTGCATCAATTCACAAATTTTAGAATCCAGCGCTTTATTACATTAGGTTCCCCCCTGGCATTTAAAGTCATCCAGGAAAAACTCATCCCCCCTATTTCCAGACCACCCCAGCTCCAAGGCGATTGGTACAACTTCTATTCACCTGAAGACTTTTTAACAGCTTTCCCCTTATCCGAACCCCCTTTTGATTTTGATCCCCCCATTATTAACCAAATGATTACGACGCTCATTCATAATCCCCACAGTATTACCGGCTATTTACAACATCCCGCTGTCATCAAAAGCATCGTGGATGTCTTAGCGTGTAAAAAATAGAGCATTTCAAAGTATATTTCACATATTTGTTTTATTTTTATTCACTTGACTGGGTTTTTAAAGATTATCGCTGAAAAAGGTTTGACAGGGTATCATATCCACCCTATTATACGCCCACCTCTGAAACGTCCCCATCGTCTAGAGGCCTAGGACATCGCCCTTTCACGGCGGTAACCGGGGTTCGAATCCCCGTGGGGACGCCAATTCATATAGATGACCCTATCGTCTAGAGGCCTAGGACATCGCCCTTTCACGGCGGTAACCGGGGTTCGAATCCCCGTAGGGTCGCCATATTCGAGATTGAAAAATCTCAACAAAAAAGCCTGATCATCATGAATCAGGCTTTTTTGTTTTTTAACACCATTAAATCTAAAATAGCCTTCTATCTTTTAATTTGAAAAATAATAATCTCTCAAAATATCTACATATAAAAAGCAGACCCGCCTTTCAAGCTATATTAGAGAAAGCACAATGGTCTGCTATAGAGTTTTTCAATCTTATTGAGCTAAAGCGTGGTAATAAAAGCTATGCACTACGACGTGAATTAATCCGTCCTTTAATCATTGCAGTAATATTGCCTTTGGCATACTTAAAGAAAACTTTCAGCGGTGACAGTTTCGGATTTGGACGTTTGCCTTGCGCAATATCTTTAAACTGCGCGGCATACCAGATAATTTCCATAATCGCCATTTTATCGACCATCGGGATACCGGTTTTAATTTTATCCACTGCGTAACGCACATCATGCCCAGCAATCAGTCGATCGGTTAAATCCGTTTCCACTGCCAATGGACGGGCGATCCCAATAAAATCACATGCGCCACTGTCCAGTGCCGCATTCATCCCTGCAACCGTACGAAAGCCTCCTGTCACCATTAAATGGCATTTCACCTGTTGACGAATCTGCTCGGCAAAATCAAGGAAATAGGCTTCACGAGCAATGGTACTGACTTTACGTTTATCTGCTTTAGCACCCGCCATTGCAGGGGCTTCATAAGTACCACCAGAAATCTCGATCAGATCGATTCCTGCTGCATCAATTGCTTTAAAGACTACAACCACTTCATCTTCAGTAATGCCACCACGTTGGAAATCAGCTGAATTGAGTTTGACTGAAATGATAAATTGATCCGAAGTGACCGCACGTACCGCTTTATAAATTTCCAACAGGAAGCGCATGCGATTTTCAATCGGGCCACCCCATTGATCCTGACGTTTATTGGTCAAGGGCGATAAAAACTGACTGATGAGATAACCATGCGCACCATGTAATTGCACGCCTTCAAAACCGGCTTTTTCACAGATTTGGGCAGAAGTGGCAAAACGCTGGATAATGTCAAGGATTTCATCTTCACGTAATTCACGCGGAGTACCAAAAGTGGTGGCAAGCATCGGGCTAAAAGGCACCGCTGAAGGTGCAACGGTTTCCTTGTTTAAGCCTTTAGGACACTGACGCCCCGGATGAGACAATTGAATCAGTTGCACCATGCCATATTGTTTACCGACATCTGCCCATTGTTTCAACTGAGCCAAATCACGCTCTGATTCAATCACGACCACGCCTGGTTCATTTTTGGCGCGGAAATCCACCATCACATTACCGCTAATGGCACAGCCCAATCCACCTTTGGCCCAGGCTTCATAGAGATTAAAATGTAACTGGCTCGGCTGACCGGCATCATTTGCCAAGGCTTCACTCATCGCAGCTTTGATAATTCTATTTTTAAAGGGGGTATTTCGAATCGTGGTCGCTTCAGCAAGATGGCTCATATTTCAATCCTGATTTATTTGTATTATTTAGCTTTAATACCCTAAACTTATTCTGCAATCCGTCAATGACTATTCTGACAATATAACGTGTCAGTAAATTTAAACGTACTGACTGGCTTCGATCAGTTGCCGGGTATATTCAGTTTGTGGATTTAAAAACAGCTGTTCAGTGCTTTGAAATTCCATCACCTGTGCATGACGTAACACCAGCACTTTCTGACACAGGGCTTTAACCACCTGTAAATCATGGCTGATAAACAAATAACTGATCTGATGTTCCTGCTGTAATCGTCTTAACAGTTTCACAATCGCCCGTTGCGTGGTGCGATCCAGTGCCGAGGTCGGTTCATCAAGTATCAGTAACTTCGGTCGTAATACCAGTGCACGTGCCAATGCGACACGCTGACGCTGTCCACCCGAAAGTTCATGCGGATAACGCGTTCTAAAGCTGATCGGCAATTCGACCTTTTCCAGAGCTTCATCAATCCGCTGTGATATTTCTGCGATTGACAGTTTTTTTAAGCCCAATCCTTCACCAATGGTTTGTTCAACATTCAAGCGTGGATTTAAACTGCTAAATGGGTCTTGAAATACAATCTGAAATTCGGCACGCAACGGGCGTAACTGCTTTTCATTGCACTGGTTTAAATCTGTGCCAAGCAGAACAATTTCACCGTCACTTTTAATCAAGCGGGTAATCGCCAAAGCCAGTGAGCTTTTGCCCGAACCACTTTCGCCGACGATGCCAATGGATTCACCTTGTGCCAACTGTAAATCCAAAGGCTCTACTGCCACAAAGTAGTCTTTGACCCGATTTAACAATCCTTGCTTGATTGGAAACTTCACCGCGACCTTGTGTAAAGCCAATAGATTGGGAGCTTCTGCAATTTGAATGGCTTCACCAAAATCATGATTCAGTAAATTGCGAGTATAGGCTTGTTTCGGGTTTTTAAAAATTTCCGCAACACTGCCCTGTTCTTCCACCATGCCTTTGTTCATCACAATCACCTGATCGGCATAGCGACGCACCAGATTCAAGTCATGACTGATCAGAATCATCGCCATCTTTCGGCTTTGCTGTAATGATTTAAGCAGATGCAAGATTTGCGCCTGTAAAGTGACATCCAAAGCTGTGGTTGGCTCATCAGCAATCAGAATGTCCGGATCCAAGGCCAATGCCATGGCGATCATCACCCGTTGCCGCTGTCCACCGGAAAGCTCATGTGGATAACGGCGTAATTTATCTTCCGGGTCTGTAATACCAACATCTTGCAGCAATTCGATAATACGTGCTTGAGTCTTTTGTTTAGACCAACCTTGCAGCAATAAAGTTTCGCCGATAATTTTCTCGACCCGATGCAAGGGATTTAAAGCCGTCATCGGTTCCTGGAAAATCATGGCAATTTTATGGCCACGATTTTTTTGCAGTTGTTCAGTTTTAAGCGACAACAGATCTTGCTGCCCGAGCCAAGCCTGACCTTTTATTTTTAAGGTGCTCGGTAAAAGCCCCAACACAGCCAGACTACTAATCGATTTACCGGAACCACTTTCACCGACAATGGCAATGGTTTCACCTGCATGCAGCTTAAAGTTCAGGTCATCCACCAAAACCTGTTGTTGATGCTGAATATTAAGATGTTCTACAGTTAATACCGCTTGTGGATTATTGGCGTCTTGGATCGAATGCATCGCGTGTCGCCTCCCCAATATAAATCAATAAAGATAGGACAATCGCCAAGGTAAAGAAGCCAGAGAGTGCCAACCACGGTGAATTCAGGTTGGATTTACCTTGTAATAATAATTCACCCAAAGATGCCGCATCCGGTGGTAAACCATAACCCAAGAAATCCAATGCAGTCAGCGCGGTGATATTGGCGGTTAACATAAACGGTAACTGCGACAAACTGGAACTCATGGCATTCGGCAAGATATGACGCGACATAATGGTTCGATCTTCCACACCCAGACTGCGCGCAGCCCGGACATAATCCAGATTGCGTGCCTTTAAAAATTCTGCGCGCACCAGACCCACCAAGGTCGTCCAGCCGAATAACAGCATAATCAGAAACAGCCAGTACACATTGGGAGTAAACATGCTGACCAGAATCATCACCATGAATAGCATCGGTAAACCGCCCCACACTTCCAGGATGCGCTGACCGAGCAGATCAATCCATCCACCATAATAGCCCTGAATCGCCCCTACAGCGATTCCAAGAATGGCCGAAGCAATGGTTAATGCAAAACCAAACAATAGCGATACGCGCAAACCATAGAGTATACGTGCCAACACATCACGCCCCTGATCATCCGTGCCTAACCAGTTTTGGGAAGTCGGTGCAGAAGGTACCGGAACCGCCAGTTCCAGATTAGGCGTTTGGTAGGAATATTTGATCAGCGGCCAGACTGCCCAGCCTTTTTCATTGATCAGTTGCTGTACCACCGGATCTTTATAATCGGCTTCGGTTTCAAAGACACCGCCAAAAGTGGTTTCCGGATAGGATTTTAAAACGGGTACATAGAGTGAATGATCATATTTCACTAGCAGCGGTTTATCATTGGCAATCAATTCAGAAGCCAGCGACAACACAAAAATGACAGTGAAAACAATTAAACAGGCAAAACCGAGCTTATTTTCCTGAAAGCGTTTCAGGCGTGCATGCATTAAAGGTGACATTATTCAGCACCTCGCGAATCAAAATTAATACGCGGGTCAATCACCTGATACAACACATCACTGATTAAACGCAGAATCAAACCCAGCAAGGTAAACAGGAACAAGGTTCCGAAAATCACCGGATAATCACGCTGTTGAATGGCTTCAAAACCAAGCAGTCCCAGACCATCCAGATTAAAGATGATTTCAATAAACAGGTTGCCAACAAAGAAAATTCCAATCAGAGCTTCAGGCAAACCGGCAATCACAATCAGCATGGCATTACGAAAGACATGACCATAGAGCACCCGCGATTCGGTTAAGCCTTTAGAACGCGCCGCCAAGACATACTGCTTGTTTAACTCTTCCATAAAGGAATACTTAGTGAGATAGGTCAGTCCGGCAAAACCGCCAATCACCATCGCCAGCAAAGGCAAAGTCATATGCCAAAAATAATCTTTAATTTTCCCCAATACACTCAGTTCACTAAAGTTTTCTGAAACCAGTCCCTGTAGCGGGAACCACTGAAAATAGGAACCACCAGCAAAGAACACAATCAGCAAAACTGCAAAGACAAAAGAAGGTACGGCATAACCAACAGCCAGCAACATGGAAGTAGATTTATCAAACAACATGCCATGTTGGCGGGCTTTTTTAATGCCTAAAGGAATCGAGACCAGATAAATCAGCAAAGTGCTCCATAGTCCTAATGACAAGGATACCGGCATTTTTTCCCACAGCAGTTGGGTCACAGGCTTATCTTTAAAAAAACTGGTGCCAAAATCGAAAGTCACATAACTTTTCAGCATCATCCAGAAGCGTTCAGTTGCAGGTTGATCAAAACCATATTGTGCTTTGATCTTCTTGACCATTTCTTCGCTCAAGCCTTTTGCGCCCTGATAATTGCTTTTGGCCGTCGCGGTTTCACCACCAGTTGCACCTAGTCCCTGAAAAGCTTCTGCCTGTTGAATGGCTTGCTCGACTGGACCTCCGGGTGCAATTTGAATGACCACAAAGTTAATCAATAAAATGAAAAACAGTGTTGGAATAATCAGCAGCAGTCTTTTTAGTATATATATGCCCATCGAAACGACGTTCCTTGTGCCTGTGCTATTGCTTATTGTTGACCTAAATAATGGGTGACTTTTTTCGCTTCTGCAGCATCACTCCACCAATAGTCAATCCCTGTTGAAAGCTTTGGTTTAACCTTGGGCTGATGATACATGTTCCAATAGGCAAACCAGTTTTCACCTTTACCATAGGTCGGAATTTGATAATATCCGGCACGCAATAAACGATCCAGCACCTTGGTTCTGACCACCAATTGTTCACGATCAGGTGCACGGATGAGCTGCTGAATCACTTCATCAATCACCGGATTTTTGATGCCGGCATAATTATAATTTCCCGGCTGATCTGCCGATGCACTGCCCCAGAACTGTGCCTGTTCGTTGCCCGGATTCAAAGACTGTGGCATCACATTGGTGGTCATGTCAAAGTCCTTGCTACGCATGCGTTCAATGTACTGCGGCACATCGACATGACGAATGGCCACATCGACACCCAGACGTTTCATGTTGCGTATAAACGGCATCAGCGTACGTTGTAAACCATCTTGATGAATCAGAAATTCAATCCGAATCGGCTTGCCTTTGGTATCAAGCAAACGGCCATTCTTAAAGGTATAACCTGCTTTGATAAGTAACTGGCGTGCAGTCAGCAAATTATTGCGGTTAAAACCACTGGCATCAGAAACCGGATATTTCCAATCCTTCAAAACACCCTGACGTTGAATCGGATTTAATTTAGATAAATATGGTTTTAAAATCGCCAGTTCTGCACTGCTTGGAACACCTTTCGCTTCCAGTTCACTATTGGCAAAATAACTCTGTAATCTTCGATATTGTCCATAAAATAGCGCCTTGTTTTGCCATTCAAAATCGTAGGCATAAGTGATGGCTTGGCGAAATTTGATATCTTGAAAAGGTGTACGGCGGGTATTAAACACAAAACTTTGTGTCGGAATGGGATTCTGATGCTTGAATCTGTATTTCACCACCATCCCTGTTTTGACCGCAGGGAAATGATATTCCGTGACCCATTTACGCGCGGTAAACTCTTCATGCAGGGTATATTGTCCCGACTTAAAACCTTCAAAAGCAATGTCCAAACTACGGTAATAAACATACTTCAAACGATCAAAGTTATAACGCCCTTTATTGACCGGTAAATCTTTGCCCCAATAATTCGGGTTACGTTTATAGCTAATACTGCGACCGGCATCAATTCGATCAATCAGATACGGTCCTGAACCTAGAATCGGCTGCATGGTGACCCGGGTGAAATCTTTGTTCTGCCAATCTTTTTTAGAATAAATCGGCATTTGCGATAGTATCAGCGGCATTTCAGCATTATTGTCAGACTTGAAACTCATTTTTACTGCAGATTTGGATAACACTTCGGTTTTATCCAGATCTGCCAGATACATCTGCAAACCCGGATTAGACTTGGTCCGATAAGCATCAAAACTGAATTTAACATCTTCGGCAGTTACTGCACTGCCATCACTAAAGCATGCTTTGGGATTTAAATGGAAAATGACATATTTGGTTTGCTTGGGATCATAAGTCACTTTCTCCGCCAGCAAGGGATACATCACTCCCGGCTCATCCAGTGAATTCGACATCAGCGAGTCAAACAGATATTCCACGCCATCGGTTGAGCTGCCTTTACCATTCATACTATTCAGGTTATCGAATGTGCCATTGCTTGCAGTACTTAAATACCCCCCTTTGGGGGCATTGGCATTTGCATAAGGCATGACAGCTAAGCCAGCGTATTTCGGCTGGCTATGTACCGCAATATAAGGCGTGGTCTGCACAGCGGCCCACAACCCTTGCGTCAAAAGACTAACCCCGCAGGCAAAACTCAAGCATTTTGCTAAAGCAAATGACATCTAAAATGACTCCCTGTCTTTGCCTATAATTATAAGTTCGGCACTTTAATGACATCGCCAATACGCAATTGGGTATTCGGTTGAATCGCATTCATTTCCGCCAGTTTATCCGTATCCAGTCCATAACGGTTGGCCAAGCCAATCAAGGTATCACCGCGTTTGATTTTGTACTCTGTGACTGTTTTAGGCACCATGATCTGCTGACCGACACGTAAACCTGCACGTGTATTTAGATCATTTAATGATGCCAGTTCAGCCACCGATACACCTACCCGATTCGCAATCGCATTTAAAGACTCACCCGGTTTCACTGTATAGGTATCAGTACTTGTAGATGAAGATTTAGTTTTTAGCGGACTTGCAACGACAGGGCGAATACTGTTGGCTCTCGCTTCAATTTCAGGCGGCAAACCAATTTTTAGCTGCTGTCCGATACGTACAGTGCTTTTAGTACTGATTTGATTGAGATCGGCCAAATACTGAAGCTGCAAGTAATACTGACGTGCAATCGAACTTAAAGTTTCACCCGATTTCACAACATGCACAGTTGGCTTCACGCCTTTGACTGCTTTTTCAGTTTTGTCCATGACTGTTTCATTTACAGACTGAACCGCAGGTGCAGCTTCACCACTGAGTTTTAAGCGCTGTCCAACACGCAAGCCTGTATTACGGTTAATGCCGTTAATATTGGCAATATAATCCATGCCTAAATTATATTTAGCTGAAATAGCCGACAAACTATCGCCTGATTGCACTGTATAACTTTCAGGAACAGTTGAACCTGCAGGAATTTTAATGGTCTGACCGACTTGCAAACCGCTGCTATTGGATAATTTATTGAGTTGAGCTAATTCAGTTAAAGAGATTTTCGAATGTGCAGCAATACTGGATAACGTGTCACCCCGTTGAATACGATAGCTTTCAGTTTTATACGCGAGTTCTGAAACGTCTCTCACTGGAATCGTTTTTTCTTCCTGCTTAATCTCTACCTTGCTTTCAACTTCATTTAATGGAACATTGATTTTTTGCCCCACCCTTAAGCTACTGCCCGCAGTTAAACCCGTGGTTAAATCTGCCAGCTCCTGATTAGACAAGGCATAACGGTCAGCGATCAGTTTTAAATATTCGCCACGTTTGACCACATAAGACTTGGTTTTCACTTTAGCAGTGGATTTTGAATTATTGGTCCTGGTTTCCACAGGGTCGGAATTGCTTTGAGCCGTTTCTTTTAACGACAATTTTTGCCCAACACGCAAACCACTGCTGACGGATAAATTATTGTAGTCCGCAAGTTGTTTAACCGACATGCCAAACTGGCTAGCGACTCCAGTCAAACTGTCATTGGCTTGAACCACATAGCTTTCAGGCTGTGTTTTTGCCCTGCCTTGAGCAGGTGTTTCTGTACTTTGCGGTTTCGCATCGTAGAGATAAATACTGGTTCCCACGTACAGCGGTGAATTTGGATCAATCTGATTCCACTTCGCCACATCACGCCAGTTCAAGCCATTTTTCATCGCAATAACGGCTAAGGTATCTCCAGGAAGAACGGTATAGGTACTGCGTTTTCCTTTAGGTGCAACCACCACAATTTCTGAATCAGTCTTAACGTAGTTTTTACCTTGGTTACGTTTTGCTTCGTCAGAATCAATTTTGGTATTTTCCGCTACCCCTTTAGGATAAGCAAAGCCTTTAGTCAACTCCTTGCCTTGCTGCTCTGCCACAGACTGACTGGTTTGAATCGCAGTGAGTTTAATTTTACCGTCAAATGGATCGGTAATTTCTGTGCCTTGCGGTGCAATGGCTTTAAGTTCTGCAACCACTATCTCTTGTTCAGCTTTGCTGGCTACAGGCTGTAGCACTTGCTCAACTGTTTTATTTGCACCTTCAGCTTTTACTGCAGCCAAAATTTGTTCACGTTCAGCCGCAGATAATGGTGGCTCAACAGTCACAGGTTTAACATTGGCCACTGGAGTTACCGCAACAGGAATACGTGGTGCACTTGGAATATCGCTATTCGACGCAAACAATGCCAACGCTTCCGAACCTTGAGGCGTAGAGATACGCCGTGTATTTGAGGCTTGAGTTGTGGTCACAGGATTCGCAGCTTTAACCGCTGTCGCTGCAACGGGTTGAGCGGTTTTTGTAGTCGTCGTGGCTAATACTGGAGGTGCTTTTTTTACCGGATTAATCACTTGAGTATTGAGTTCAGGCGGATTAGATCTTTCTGGCGTAAAGGGTTGTGCAGTGCTGGCCCATAAACCACTAGAATTAGAAGATAATTTTTTAAGTCGGGCATCAATAGCAGGACTTAAATCCGCAGGAATAATAATCTTCATTGGGCTTTGACTATCCACCCAATCTCCACGATGTCCTGGATTTAATTGATATAGCTCGGCACGGCTTAAACCTGTAATAGAGGCAACTTCATTTAAATTCACTGTCCCTACAGGCACTTCTCTAAAGTGTGGGCGGTTGGCAATTGGAGGTAAAGACACTCCATACGCCCCCGGATTTTTAATAATTTGTGCAACCGCCAAGAAACGTGGCACATAGTTCATGGTTTCTTGTGGCAGTTTGAGTGACCAGTAATCGGTGGGCAAACCTGCCGCCTTATTGCGGTTAATCGCTTGCTGGATACGTCCCGGGCCTGCATTGTATGCCGCCAAAGCCAGTTCCCATGAACCGAACTGATTGTACAAACCACCTAAAAACTCATACGCTGCACGCGTCGATTCGACGACATCACGGCGACCATCATATAAACTGGTTTGTTTCAGGCCATAAATACGGCCAGTACTTGGAATGAATTGCCACATGCCTGCTGCTGCTGCACTACTGGTTGCTGCAGGGTCATACGAACTCTCAATAATCGGCAATAAAGCCAGTTCAGTCGGCAAGCCACGACGCTCTGCTTCTTTTACGGTGTGATAAAGATAACGTGAAGCACGTGCACTCAAACGGTCTAAATACGGTTGACGTGAAATAAACCAGCCACGCTGTGCTTCAATACGAGAGTCCCAATGGGTTTGATCCATTTTAAAACCCACGGTCATACGCTTCCAAACATCACCGTGTTTTAAAATGAGTAGACGATCCCCTTCTACCGCACGCATATCTGTTGCAGAGAGTAGATCTTCCAAAGAGTCCAAGCTGTCGGCATCCAGATATGCAGAACCCACCAGTTTCGATTTTGATCCTTGCGTTGCACTTTGGCTCGAGGAACACCCCGTCAGACCTAGCGCAGCTAAAGCTGAACCCAATACTGTAATTTTAAAAAAATTGGGTAATAAAGGCTGCCACAAAATCGCGGTTGGTTTATACATAAAAAAATCCAGACAACTCGTATAAAATTTATTTTTTAGATATGCCATTGTAGTGAAGCATGTCTTAGACACAAGGCAATAATTTAGCGCGATTTCACTATAAATGTTACAAGAAATTAAAAAATAAGCATGTTATACAGTTCAAATGTGCAATTGCGTTATACAATATGCCATTCACACAGTTCAATTTGACTTTTACTCGTTCGGATTTGGTTTATATGACTCAAACAATCACACTCTATGTCGATGGCGCTTGCCGCGGCAATCCAGGTTTAGGCGGTTGGGGTGCATATGTCATTACTGAAACTGAAAAGCATAAACTGTATGGCGGTGTTCCTGAAACCACCAATAACCGCATGGAACTCACTGCGGCGATTGAAGGCATTAAATCCTGCCCAACTGATGCCAAACTGATTATCTGGACAGATTCCAATTACGTGAAACAAGGCATTACCGAGTGGATTCATGGCTGGAAAAAGAAAAACTGGAAAGATGTTAAAAATCCAGACCTGTGGAAACTTCTGGATGCAACCTGCCAAGGCCGCGAAATTGAATGGAACTGGATTAGAGGTCATTCTGGACATCCGGGCAATGAAATGGCAGATCAACTTGCCAACCTGGGTGCAGACCAAACCTTAGCCAACATGAAAAATCCATCATCAAAAGCAGAAAACCCATTAGAAGAAGCTGTAATTTTAGATAAAAAAAAAGTGGAAAAGGATTGGTTGTTAGATGATCCTTTTGGTTTCGATTTAATGGAATCAGATGTACAGGATGACACGGAAGCTTTAGAGAATTTAGCACAAGAAATGATTCAGTCTGAAGAGATGAATGACGAAGCTGAAGTTCAAGATGAAATTGTAGAAAATGTTGCGCCTGATCTATTAAATGTAGAGCATCCACATATTGTGATTACACCACGAACCAAACAGGTTCATGGTCCGCGCCAATTGATTCTGGATACCGAAACCACCGGTTTCTATTTCCAGGACACTGACCGCATTATCGAGGTCGGTGCGATTGAAATGGTCAATCGCAAATTGACCGGTAGCTCCATTCACATTTATATCAATCCGAAAAAACCGGTCGGTGATTCTGAAAATATCCACGGTATTTCAGATGATTTCTTAAAAGATAAACCGGTGTATGCAGAAATTGCTGATGTCCTTTTTGAGTATTTAAAAGGCGCAGAGATTATTGCGCATAACGCCACCTTCGACATGAACTTCTTAAACATGGAGTTCAAACGTGCGGGCTTTGTGGCTTTATCCGATGTGTGTGAGGTTACCGACACCTTGGCCATGGCGAAAAGCAAACATCCAGGACAGAAAAACTCCCTTGATGCTCTGGTGCGCCGTTATGAAATTCCACAACGAGACCGTACTTTCCACGGTGCATTACTCGATGCTGAAATTCTGGCAGATGTCTATTTAGCCATGACCGGTGGTCAAGTTTCCTTTGACATGGATACCTTGACCGAGAGTGAGCAACAAGAGGCACAGACTGCACGTTTAAGTGTACAAATCGAGCTTCCTGTCATCTTGCCTTCAGAGCAGGAACTTAAAGCACATGAGACCTGGGTCAAAGAATTTGAAGAAAAACATGGCACAGCTTGTCTTTTTGCAAAATAAAATCTACATTTCTAGTGGTTTTTTGTATTTAAACATTTAACAGTTAAGTTATAGTTGAATGTAAAGAAGTTTCGCCTTTAACGGGCTGCTCATAAACAGATAAAACACTAGGAAAGGTGCAGATACATGTCTTACCAAACCTCTATTCATTTTGACCCAACTGCATTGCTGATAATAAAAAATGAGGTTGATAACTCAATTAAACTAGTCGAATCAGCGGTTAGCAGCTTAGCAGAAGATCAAACTTTACCTTTTGGTATTGATGATGCACTGAATCAATTTGAGCAATGTGCCCAGGTACTGGTGCTGATTGATATGCCCACCTTGGCTAAAATCGCTCAATATTCTGCTGAGTTAATGCGCAAAATCATGGGGAATCCTGCGCAAATTAACACCCAAGAGGTGATCGCCTTAAGCGAAGGCACCACCATGATGAAGCGCTATATCGAATTCATTTGCTTGCGTGAAGTTAAAATTCCGCAATTCTTGCTCGATACACTCAATCGTCTGGAAATTGTATTGGGTAAACCTGTTACCCATGAAGGTCAACATATTGAGTCTTTACTTGACTCTATCACTCCTGATTTCCAGCTTCCTAAAGCACCAAGCTTAGAGAAATCTAAATATGTGCATCGCTTGTACAAATTATCCTTAAACAAGCTGATTAAACAGGAAGAAACCGAATTTGATCTACAAGCGATCAAACTGGTCGGTGCATATTTAGCCGGTCTTGCCGAAAATACGCCAAGTAAGCAATATTGGAATTTGGTGCATGTCGCATTTGAGCAGATTGATCACTTGCTTTTGAATGATCCGCGTTTGCGTACCTTGGTCAGCATTGAGCGCAATATGGCGCAGTACTTCAGCACCCCGGATCGTTTCAAGCCAAGCTTGGCCGATTTAGCCAATATTTTAAGTTTGTGTATTAGCCAAGAAGATCAGACTGCCGAGCATATCCGCAACCAGCTTAATCTGGGTGAAGACCATCTGACCGATACACAATTACAAGTATTCAGCCGTCATCTTTATGGCCCCGATTTTGATACCATGCATACGATTAGCGAACTTGTGACCACTGAAATGACACAAATTCGTAACGATATCGAATACAACTATCAAAATATGACCCCGGAAAAAACACAAGAGTTACAAGATAAATTAAGCAGTCTTGCTAATATTTTCAAAGTGCTCAATCTTAATGAAGCCTTTAATGACTTATCACGCCAAGCAAGTTTGCTCAACAGTGCTGAAGTGCTGAAAGATGAAGGTTTTGCACAACAATTGATGAATTGCATTCTATCTGCAATGAATTCAATTGGCGTACTGGAACGTCATCACACCTCCAGCCGTTTACAGCTTCGTGTGCACAACATGAATATCTCTTTAGACCGTTTAGACGAAGCACATGCTGCTTTGCTCAATGAATCTAAAGCGGTGATTGAGCTTGCTAGCCAAACCCTAATGCAGTATTTACAAGACAGTAATTTGGCAACTGTAGAAAATCTGCCGACCCAATTGCGTGAAATTGGTGGTGCACTGTTGTTCTTAAATGCTGAAGCTGGTCAAACCGCGTTAAAAACAGCAGCAGAATTTATTCAGCAGCAAATTGAAAGTTCAACAGTGATTAATGCTGAACAAATCAATCACACCCTCGATACTTTAGCCAGTGCCGATATGATGATTGACAATTTAAAATACAAACAACCTGTATTGCAGTCGATGTTTAATGTAGCATTGCAAAGTAGCGAAAAACTGAAAACTGTTGCCTAATGTCTGAATTATCACTTGCTTATATCTTTCATCAACATCAACTGTTAGTGGATGAAAATTTTCAACTTCCTCAAGTAGAACGTTTGGCAAGTGATCTTCACTTCAACACGGGCGATCAAGTGATTGCCCGTGATCTTCTCGAACACGAGCCTATTCCTCAAGGCTTACAATTGGTTCCTATCCGTCAGTTATTGACGCTTTGGGATACAAGACAATTCGAACAGGCCAGTCGCGCAATTCAACTTTTAGAATGGCGTCGAAACCATAAATTCTGTAGTCACTGTGGGCATCTGACAGAAGTACATCCAACTGAATATGCCATGATTTGCCCTGCTTGCCATTATCACCAATATCCGCGAGTACAACCTTGCGTGATTACGGTCATTACCCGTGGTGATGATGAAATTTTGCTGGCTAAAAATGCAAAAAACAAAAGCAATATGTATGGACTGATTGCCGGTTTTGTCGAAGTTGGAGAAACCTTAGAAGAAGCGGTACGCCGTGAAACTTTTGAGGAAGTCGGATTAAAAGTAAAAAATGTGCAATATCTTGCCAGCCAACCCTGGCCTTTTCCAAGCAATTTAATGCTCGCTTTTCGCGCTGAATATGCTTCTGGAGAGATCAAACTTCAAGAAGAAGAAATCAGCGATGCGCAATTTTTTAAATTGGATCAACTGCCCGAAATTCCGTTTAAAGGCAGTATTGCTTATGCCATGATTAAACACATTACCGAAGGTCATCCTGTTGCAGATGACACCCGTGAATGGTTATAAGCTAAGGTTTTAGGGCTTCATCCAAAGCCGCTAAAATTTGTTTCTTGGTCTGGAAATAGCGACTGAACAAACTCGAAACCGAACCCATAATGGAAACATGCCCTGTCCCCGGGATGGTAATGATTTGGCTATGATTGCCCTTTTCCTGCAAAATACGATGCAAATCAGTTGAATTATTATGACCTACCACTTGATCATTCGATGCCAAAAACAGGTAATGCTTCACCGTGTTCGATTCAATAAAATAATAAGGCATCACCTGTTGATAAGGTACACTCTGATCAAACGCCTCGGCACATAGTGGATCATCTTTATAATCAAAATGATAAGGTCCAGACAATCCAATAATCGCTTGAATTTGGGCACGGCAGTGCAAGGTATACGGCTTCGGATGATACAGTGCCGACATGACATTGAATGCACCGGCTGAATGCCCCATCAACACCAGTTTTTCAGTGCGAATATTCAGTTTGGATTGATGCTGGGTCAGATAGTTTAATGCCAGACTCAGGTCATCAATATAACTGGGAAACACATGTTCAGGTGCTAAATGATAATTGATCACCGCAACGTCATAACCCTCTTTCGCAAAGGCTTCACCAACAAAGCGATAATCTTTTTTATCTCCATGTAACCACGCCCCGCCATGTACAAATACAATTAAGGGACGTTGTTCACGTGGTGCTTCGGCAGTAAAAATATCTAAGCGTTGTCGTGCTCTTAAGCCATAAGCAATGTTTTCAACGACCGAATAACCTTTTTTAGGGGTTAAACGATTCAGTGCATAACTACCAAAATCGTAAAGGCGAAAATCCTTGTAAAACATTTTCACCAATGCGACATTTTGTTCCAGTTTCTTTTTAACCACTTCAGTTACATTATTGAGCATTCGTAGGTTCAGCTTGGTCAGGATCAATGGCTACAGGCGTTTGTTCAATCGGTTGTGCATACACCACAGGACTGCTAAAACTTGAAGTCACTGCACGTGATTGTTCAACATTATCAATCAGGGTAATGATTTTAGTTACATTACCCACTTGCTCAAGCACCTGATTCAAATCCGTGATCTCGGCACTATTTAAACGTCCCATCACATATAAAATGCCATCTTCAGTATGAATGCGGACTTTACTATCGGATACCACAACGGCTTTCATAATCAGTCCACGCGTGTTCGCGGTGACCGTGGTGTCTTGCATAATGGTGGCATAACCAATTTGGTTGCCCACTTTAATATAATTATGTACAGTTTTGACATCGCTCATGGCACGTACATTATCTTCAGCCAATTGCTTTAAATGGGTATCTGGTACTTGGCCAGTCAATAAGACGTTGCCATGAAAACTTTCAATATTTACACGAGATTGTTTAAATCGTGCATCTAATTTATATAAATTAATTTTAGCGGTACGCTCTATAGAAGAGTCAATAAATACCTGTCCAAGTGAACGGGCCCCACTCTCTGTTCCGACTGGGGCTGTTCCTGTGCCACCAGAGATGAAACTTGCACAACCAGATAAACTTGCTACACACAGTAACGTCATTGCAATACGGTTAAACACTCAGCAAGACTCCTAATCGTTAATTTCAATTCTATTTTATTTCAGCATTTATGCTCTGATTTTGTTCAAAGATTAATAAACTCTTGATCAAAAGTAAAAGCATTTTCAATCCATTGTTGATCATAAGTGAATTTGGAAAAATCTTGCTGTATTGTTTTTGCAAATTGTTGAAAAAAATCAAAACAAAACACATCAAAACGACAATAAAACTGTTGGAATTGTGGATGAGTGTTTAAAAAGCATAAGGCAGATTTCATAATCTTCTTTTGTTTAGAGAGTGAAATTGTTTCACATGATTGTGCATATTGAGTCGCAGAGCGTGCTTTCACCTCCACAAATATCAATTCTTGATCCTTTTGCACAATCAGATCGATTTCCCCATATCGACAATGATAATTCGTGACAATGAGCGCAAAACCTTGAGCTTGTAAAAGTGCTAAGGCCTGTTGTTCCGCCCATTGTCCTAAATTTAAATTGGCTTGCATATTCGTTGCCATTACAAGGTCTTAATGCCTTTTCTGGTATTTTCATAGCAATGTGGAATACGCTGAATATGATTATTGCTGATTTTAATCAACCCTGTACGCCCCTCAAATTCAATACTTTTTAAATTCGGTTCATCTAAATATTGTTGCGCAATATGCCAGGTATCACTACCAAAGGCCAATAGTCGTTGATACGGCATGGAAACAGGATGGTGTTGATAGGCTTTAATTACATCTGACCATCCCGGATCGTATAAAGCAGGCACATCACAAAACCTCGCACCTTTGGGAATCGGTTGATGCTGTTCAATGGCATTCGCCAATACATAGAGATTTTTATTCGGCAGCTTAGCCAGAGTATTGAGCCATTCATTATTTCCGAGCAGTAATAAACTGCTTTGCTTATTCAACTTCTTCGGTATTTCCTCGACAACAGTTAAGGGATAATCAATTTGTGAAACTAAACACATGAGAAAAAGTTCACTGTCGATTTCTGTTCCCGGTTGGCGAAAAACATAAAGTTGCTTAATTTTATCTTTCTGCAATATCTGATTCAGCGCATAAGCATCATCTTTCTTGGATAGACTGAATTGCCAGACATTATCCGCTTGATCAGTGACTTCATTTAAAGCCAAAACACGAACTTTGGGTTTGCTCTTGATTAACCCTTCCACCTCATTGCGTGCTAAAGGCCCAATCACCATTTGAGTTTTTTTATTCACGTTATTTTTTAACAGCTGGGCAATTTGTTTTTGATCCGAGTTTACAAATTTAATCGGAGTTTTCTGACCTGATGCTTGATAAGCACTCATAAAACCCTGTTTGACACTCAATCCGGCTCGCGCCATAGGACCCGATTCAGGTAAAATGACCAATACCTCGGCTTGTGCGTGGGTAAAAATGCAATACAGCATGAAGCCTATCAAATTATTTTTATTATTCAACATTGGAGAAACCTTATGAGTGCTCAGTTATTTGTTGTAGCGACCCCAATTGGGCACTTAGATGACATCACTTATCGTGCAATTCATGTTTTGAAGTCTGTAAGTATTATCGCGGCAGAAGATACGCGTACTTCCGCTCAATTGTTAAAGCACCATAATATATCAACTCCACTGACTGCGTGTCATGAGCATAATGAAAGTAACAAAATTGATATATTGATCCAAAGATTGCTGAATGGCGAAGACATGGCCTTGATTAGTGATGCAGGTACGCCGCTCATTAGTGACCCGGGTTTTAAACTGGTTCGTGCCGCACAAGAGCATAATATTCGCGTGGTTCCTATACCAGGTGCTTGTGCTGCGATTGCCGCACTCAGTTCTGTTGGTTTGCCGAGTGACCGTTTTAGCTTTCAAGGCTTTTTGCCTTCGCGTCAATCTCAGCGTCGAATTCAGTTAGAAAAGTTAAAAGATGAAACTCAAACTTTAATTTTTTATGAAGCCCCGCATCGTATTTTAGAGTCAGTGAAAGATATGGCTGATATTTTTGGTGCAGAGCGTCCGGTTGGTTTTGCCCGTGAAATCACGAAAACATTTGAAACCATCAAAAAAATGACTTTGGCGGAGTTGATTCAATTGATTGAATCTGACCATAACCAGCAAAAAGGCGAAATTGTGCTGGTTATTGGTGGTGCAACAGCAGAAAAAGATTTGGATCAGGAAAAACTGGATCAATTATTGACGCGTTTATTGCAAGATTTATCGGTCAAAGCTGCTTCACAATTGGCAGCCGATTTGACTGGAATCAAAAAGAAAGTAGCGTATCAACGTGCTTTGGAACTCACCAATCAAGATTAAAAATGAGCCAGTAAAACTAAAAAAGCATCACGTCTGTGATGCTTTTTTTATATCCCTTACAAAAACCAAGTAAAGGACCAATTAATCTTTTGCAGATTCATCCGCAGGGACTTCAGTAATGCGACCACCACGTGCAAGGAACGCAGCAACTTCATCTTCCAAGGCTTGACGCTGTTTGAGTTTAGCAGTCACGGTTAAAGTTTCTGCTTCAGCCACATCGCCATCAGTTAGCGTAGGTTCACTGTCAGATGCCCCTTTTTCAGCAGCCTTCGCTTCATCCTCATCTACTGCAGTTTCTTCTACTTCATCGTAGTCATTCATATCTGTCATCTCTCTTTCTCCCCACAAATGACTTCCATAGTTCCAATGTGAATTGGTTTTGAATTAGGAAGAAATTTAGCAATCTCTGATCGTTTCGCATAGAGTCAAATACAAAAAAATCGTATCTTTTTTAGTCAAAAAAGTAAACTTATATGAATATTTGTACAAAAAGCAGCTTTTCAGTCTCAAACTGCATAACACGTGTCTTTTAAGACCTGTAATCCATTGGCTTGAGACATAAAGACATCTTTTAAGGCTGCATGTTGCTCCACCTGTTTTAAGCCGAAATTTCGCGCCCAAACCACAGGGAAAAGTTGTGTTGTTTCCATCCAGCCAATCGCAGACATGCTATGCATCATTGCATCATTTTGTCCTTTGCGACGGTGTTGGTAGCGCTGCAAAGTTTGTTCATGTGCCCATACGCCACGCTTTTTGTCATGCAGTAATGCATCACATAAAATGGCAGCATCTAAACAACCAATATTAACCCCTTGCCCGGCGAGTGGATGAATCACATGCGCGGCATCGCCAATCAGGGCTAAGCCGGCTTTCACATATTGCTGTGCAGCACGTGCTTTAAGCGGGAATTGTGCCCGTGGTGTAGCTTCCAATACTTCACCCAGCATGTGATGACTTTCACGGGTTAGCAGCGCAGTAAAATCGGCATCATTCAAAGCTGCATATTGCTCTGCATAATCATCTGGTAGTGTCCAAACAATCGATTGCCAATAGCCATCTTGTTCCGGCTTTAAACTGGCCATAGGTAAAAATGCCAATGGTCCGGTTTCAAGGAAAATCTGACGTGCCACATGTTGATGTGACTGGGTTGTTCGAATAGCGCAAGTTAAACCGGCTTGCTTGTAATCGAGGATATCTAGGTCAATAAAGGCTTGTTCACGGACAAATGAATTTGCGCCATCAGCCCCAATCACCAATTTAGTACTAAGTTTCGTACCATCTGCCAAGTGAATATGCCAGACGCCCACACCTTGTTCTACGCGTATGACTTTGACTTGAGTATGGTAATCTTGCAGCTGTTCCAGCATTTTTTGCTGAATGGCCAGATTCAGTACACTCGGCTCAACCATCGACCCTAAAGTCTGTTCAGCACTGGGTGTGTTTTGGCTGGATTGTCCAAAATTAATCTCACCATAGCCATTTTTATTCCACACCTGCATGCCGCTATAAGGCATCTGACGGGCAAGCTTTTCCCACACATGCACCGTTTTGAGCAAATGGATGGTGGCTTGGCTAAGTGCCAAAACACGTGGATTAGCTACGCCTAGCACTTTAGTTTCATCTAAGATGGGTGCAGCATCGAGTACCGTCGCCTGAACACCACCTTGCGCAAGCAACAATGCGGTTAAACCACCGACTAGGCCACCACCGATAATGACGACATCTAGCACATCTGACTGATTTAAACTCATGCTTTTAGCCCCATTGCGTAATTTGCCACCAATGGCTTCACGCCCGGAATCATATCAAAAACCAGTAATCCGGTATTGCGGATTAGTTTGAGCACAGGGTTTTGGTTACTAAAGCCACGTACCACAGTGTCACAGAACTTGATCACACGCTGTTGATCGGTCAAGCGTGCCTGCTCGTAAGCCAGTAACATGCTTGGCTCGCCAATATCTTCAGATTTGGATAATTTTTCTGTCAGAGAACGCACCAATACATACGCATCACGCATGCACAGATTAAAACCCTGCCCTGCAACGGGGTGAATGGTATGTGCCGCATTACCCATCAGCACCACACGCCCTACTGCCTGTTTTTCGGCAAGGACTTGGGACAATGGGAAACTAAAACGGCGACCAGTTTTTTGGAACTTGCCTGCCCGGTCGCCATAAGTTTCTTGTAAGGCATCTAGGAAATGTTGATCATTTTCTTCACCTAACCATTCACCTTCAGTTCCTTTTTTCACCGGCCAAACCACTGAACGACGATATTCACCCGGTAATGGCAATAGCGCCAAAGGTCCAAGCGGACTAAAACGCTCAAAACCAACATGATTGTGTTGTTTTGAGGTTTGCACTGTAGTGACAATAGCGACTTGATCATAATCATGTTCATCTACACCAATGCCTAAAGCTTTACGACAGAATGAATCACGACCATCAGCAGCAATCACTAGTTTGGATTGTAAAGATAAGATTTCTTCACCGCGTACAGCTTCAATATAAGCTTGATCAGCATCTTGCGTTAGTGAAGTGACTTGCACACCATCAATCAACTCAATAAGCGGCTGTTTTCTAACTTCCGTGAGAAGTACGCGACCGAGCCAGGCATTTTCAATGACTTGTCCAAAGCTTTCGACTTTTTCTTGTTCAGCTTTTAGTCGTGCCTTACCAAAACTGCCTTGCTCTGTAATATGTACCTCAAGAATTGGCGTTGCATGTTCTTGCAAGGCATTCCACAAACCGAGTTCTTGATAGATTTGAACACTGCGACGTGACAAGGCACTATTTCGTGCATCAAAACTGGAGTGATAAGGTGCAAGATTGGCATCATCATAATTTGGATATTTGATGGCTTCGAGCAGCTTCACCCCAATGTTTGCCTTAGCTAACATTAAGGCTAAACTTAGCCCGACCATACCACCGCCTATGATGATTACTTCTTGCTGCATGCTTTGATCCTTTTATGTCGTATCTACAAGGTTTAGATACTTATAATCATGATGGATTTTATATTACATCAAAGATTTTCATTTTTATAATGAATTAGCACTTCGCTTGCGGGTGAGAATAAAGTGTGGGTAAATTTCGACTATATAGCTTTAGCTCTCGAGATAAAATGATCAACAGAAATATATAAGTTTCACCCCTTCTCATAAAAAACGGAGCTTAAGCTCCGTTTTTTCTAGGATCAACCAGCTCATCAAAATTAAGTCCATGATATAAATCACGCAACAATTGACTTAATTAGGATTCAAGTTGGTCTTTGTATTCGGTCGTTATCTTTTAACGCACAACTCTGATCTGAGGCTCATGCTGTACTGATTTACCTAACTTAGTTCCTGTATAAATTAAATAAAGTGCAGATAAACCAACCAAGACATAAACAATTCGAGATAGAGGGCTCATTTCACCAAAGATTGCAGCGACCAAATTGAAGTCAAATGCACCAATTAAGCCCCAGTTGATGCCACCAATAATGGTTAAAGCATAAGCAATCCAGTCTATAGTATTTAATCTCATCATTTTTCTCCCGCTCTTGTTTAAGTTTATTTGAGGATCAGGGAAAGTATGAGAAGGAAAGCAGATTTAATATGTTGCTTTGATGCTAAAAACCGATTTTATATGTTGAATTAGTGTCTATTTATAGAACTTAAATTTTAATTCGGTTAGTTTTATTTGAATTATTCGCGATAAACGTAAATTAACTCGCCTCTCGATTTCAATGAGTATCAAACCAACTATATTTGTTAGGAAAATCGTTATGACGAGTAACAGGTGTACCCTATTCATTCACCCCATGAATCATGGTTAATTCTTCATAAAATATCTCAATGCCTTACCCCCAAGGATATTGTATCTTTAATAAAAAAGCCGATCATCTGACCGGCTTTTGACTTCGATACTTGCTTAAGATACTTTCACTTTTGCCATCAACGCTTCAATATCCTCTACTGTTTTCACCACATCTTTAGTAAGCACTAGAGGCCCATTTTCGGTAGCGACCACATCATCTTCAATACGTATACCAATACCACGCCATTTCGCATCCACTGTTTCATCATCTGGTGCAATGTACAAACCTGGCTCAACGGTAACGACCATACCTTCTTCATAGGCACGCCATTCACCGTCAATTTTATATGAACCGACATCATGTACATCCATACCCAACCAGTGACCAGTGCCATGCATATAGAACTGACGGAAGGTTTCTTTTTGAATAATTTCTTCAATGTCGCCTTTCATCAAGCCAAGTTCAAGCAGACCTTCAACCATAATGCGGACAGCAACATTATGCGGTTCTTTGTATGAATTTCCGATACGTACCGCATCAATCGCTGCAAGTTGTGCTTTTAAAATAAGTTCATATAACGCTTTTTGTTCAGGGCTAAATTTACCATTGACTGGGAAAGTACGGGTAATATCCGATGCATACAATTGATATTCACATGCTGCATCAATCAGGACTAAATCACCGTCGTTCAGCTCTTTGTCATTTTCCACATAATGCAGAATGCAGGCGTTTGCTCCGCCACCGACAATACTGTTATAGGCAGGCACACATCCATTTTTACCGAAGATATAATCGATTTCTGCTTCAAGTGCATATTCCATCATGCCCGGACGCACAGTTTGCATGGCACGGGTATGCGCTTCACTACTGATGTTTGATGCAAGTTGCATCAACTTGATTTCTTTTTCGGATTTGTGCAAACGCATTTCATCTAAAATACGATCCAGCTGAATCACACTTGCAGGTGCAGAGGTACCTCGACGTGATTCACCGTTGGCCTCAGCAATCCACTTTGCTACACGCGCATCAAAATCAGCTTGCTGACCAATACGATAGAACAATTTCTGTTTATCGAGCAATTTTTCGATAATTTCTTCATCTAACAAATCAATCGCGTAGGCTTCATCAGCCTCATAATCATCTACTGCACCATCTACACCGGCACGGTAACCGTTCCATATTTCCATTTCACGGTTACGTTCACGGCAGAACAAGCTATAGGTATAACCTTCATCAATCGACTCAAACGTCTCAATGACAGCGACTGCTTCAGGTTCTGCAAATCCCGTCAGGTAAAAAAAGCTGCTGTCCGCACGAAATTTATAATCTGCATCACGGTTACGCATAGCAACCGGACTGGTGGCAATAATCGCAATACTGTGCGGACCCATTTCTTCTGCCAGGCGGTCGCGACGTTCCTGAAAATCTGCTTGAGTCAGTTTCATCATTAAGTTTACTTTTGTCTTTTATGAGTGGAGGTTATAACTTTTTAAATAGCCTGTTGTTGAACCAGAATCGCCCGAATTAGCTCGGACGATGTGGGGTAAACATTTCTACAACACTGCTTGCATCTGTTGAAGCTGCGCGTTTCAATTGAGGCTGAAGCTTTTTCAGCAATGGTGTTTCTGCAATTTCTACTTTTTTGCGTCCTAACGACAGACTCACAGGAATCAAGCGCACAAATTCATACAGTTCTTGATAGCTTGCTTCGCCTTCTTCGTCATCATCAGATTCTTCGAATTCAACTGCTGCAACATCTTGAAGATGTTCAATCCATTCGACTTCATCTTGACGGATATGACCTGAAGCCAAACCAAAACCGAGCACAACCCCGGCACACCAGTCTGCCAACGCTTGTACACGATCAGCAAGAACGTGTTCGTCATCTGGAAGCAGAGGTAAATAATCCAGTTCATCGTCCGATAAAGCATGAGAAATATCTTCTGCTTCATCTGTGAGCAAATTCAGCACTTGTTCATCCAATGCTGGAATTTCAAGGGTTGCTAAAATTTGTTGCCATTCATCGCTAGTTGGTGCCTGAGTAACACAAATAATACCCGTAAGTAACCCATGTAACTCACTAGGGCTTGAAATCTCTTCAATTTTTGAAAAATTGTGGTGCCATTCCGACCAACCTGAAATATCGTCTTGCATTCGTTTATCCAATCTCTATACTTCGTATATATTACCTTTGTTTGCAATACTGTGCGACTACCATATGTTAGAAGAATTACAGCGTCTACAGGCGCATATTGGCGTTTTAAAAACGCGACTTACGCATTATGAAAGTGAAAATAGTGCACTCACCGCGGCAAAAGAAAATTCTGCCGAACATCATCATGCCCAAATTGTGCAAAAGAACGGCATCATCACCAAGAAACAAGAAGAAATAGACGATCTTAGCGAGCAATTAAGTGATGCACGCTCCCAGTTCAAGCAATTGAACACGGATGCGACTTCTTTAGCTGATCGTTATAGCCGTTTGGAAAAAAGTTGTACCGATCTTAAAAATCGTTTTCAGGAAATTCTTGCTGAACGTAATGAATTACGTGTCATTAAAGAAAAAATGCAAAATGAACAACGTCTTGCTCAACAGGAAATTCAAGCTTTGCAGCAAGAACGAGAAAGATTGTTACAAAAAAATGAACATGCCAAGGCCAAGGTTGAAGCGATTATTCAGCGCTTGTCTATTTTAGGGACTGCTCAAGATCAGCACGCGCAAGAAATTCAACAACTTGCTCACCCAACAGAAGTCAATGAGGACATTTAGTCATGAGTGAACAAATTGCTGTTGAATTGCGGGTATTGGGACATAATTTTCGTTTAGCTACCACTGAAACTGAAAAGGCTGATCTGGAACGTGCGGCTGAATTGTTAAATGAAAAATATGATGATTTTCGTCGCAAAGCCCCACGTCTAGAGCCAACTAAACTGATTATTATGGTGGCTTTGGAGCTGATGCAAGAGGTGCTGGCGATGAATAAATCATTGCAAGAATATGCCCACTGCGAGCGCTTGTTGGCGACCATTTTAGAAGATGTGGATGATTTGGCTTAATTTTTCTTAAAATTGGGTAAAGTATCGGCAGTTGAAATCTAAGTTTACAGTTCCTGCACACGGATGATTTGCCAATACGTGATTATTGGTTATACTTACTCTATCTCTGAGGTGTTCGCCAGCGCGTCTATATCCCTGCCGATACTTAAATCTACGGATTGTGTTCTGCATATTTAGAGTGTATGCCCATCTTCGGATGGGAAACCCAGCAAGTATGCGTCGCGTCCACCTTGAACTTCTTCGGGTTCAGGGTAATGACATGCAGCGGCATCTTCGGAGTGTTTTTTATTATTCTCAGCATTATTTATTACAATATTTCTTCATACATTTTATATTTTAAATAATTTTATTATTCAATCTCATTGTCTTTAAGCTATTTTCATTGATATTTTATGCAAAAAAATACCCAAGACTTGCATCTTGGGTACATGACTTTACTTTACAGATTCTGTTATTCAGACTTTTGCAAACGAAGTGCATTTATCACCACAGACAAAGAACTGAGTGACATAGCCACCGCAGCAAGCATCGGGGTCAACAACAAACCTGTTAATGGATAAAAAATCCCCGCAGCCACTGGCACACCTAAACCATTATAGACAAAAGAAAATGCCAGGTTCTGCTTCATGTTTTTCACGCCCAGTTTCGCCATATGAATGGCATCCGCCACACCACGAATATCCCCTTTAACCAAAGTCACTTGGGCTGTTTGCTTGGCAATATCGGTACCATTGCCCATTGCAATCCCGACATTCGCTTGTGCAAGCGCAGGTGCATCGTTAATACCATCACCGGCCATTGCCACAACTTTCCCTTGAGCCTGATATTTTTTTACGATGTCTAATTTTTCAGTCGGGGTACAGTTGCCATAGACCTGCTGAATTCCCAGCTCAGCTGCAACCATTTTTGCATTTTGTTCATGGTCACCTGTAGCCATTACCACTTCAACGCCGTCGGCAATCAGTTGGTCGATCACTTGATGCGCATTGTGTTTAATCGCGTCATGAATCGAGATATAGGCCAAAACTTCTTGCTCATTGACTAAGAAACTAATTACGTTGCCTTTAGATCGTTGCTGATCAAGTTGTGCTTGAATAGTCTCATTTAACTTTAAGCCCAGTTGATCGATCAGTTTTTGGCTGCCCACATACAATATTTGATTTTCAATCTGCCCTTTCACCCCAAAGCCTGCAACATCTTCAAAATCCCTGACTTTTAGCAGTTGCTCATGGGGAACTAGCTTGGTTAAAGTCTGGGCAATTGGATGAGTTGAATACTGTTCAATCGAGGCAATCCATTGTTCCACTTGCACTTGCTGAACATGATCTGAAAGCAGTTTAATCTCTTTGAGGCTCGGTTTACCCTCGGTCAAGGTCCCGGTTTTATCGACAATTAAAGTAGTGACTTTGCTTAAGGCTTCAATCGCTTCTGCATCTTTAAACAGCACACCTTTTTGCGCTGCCCGACCTGTCGTTGCCATGACTGACATTGGCGTTGCCAAACCTAAAGCACATGGACAGGCAATAATGAGTACAGCCACTGCACACATCAGCGCCAGATCGAATTGGGCTTTGCCAAACACCATCCAGGCAATAAAGGTCAGCACACTAATAGCTAAAACAATCACCACAAAATATTTGGCAAATACATCGGCGAGTCTTTGTAACGGCGCTTTGGAGCGCTGTGCTTCGGCTACGGTTTGAATCATTTTGGCTAAAGTCGTATTAGCACCGACTGCCGTGGTTTGAATACGTATACTGCCCTGCTGATTCACCGTACCGCCAATCACCCGGTCATCAAGTTCTTTTTTTACCGGAACTGGTTCACCCGTCATCATCGCTTCATCAACATAGGTCTTTCCTTCCACGACCATGCCATCGAGTGGAATCTGATCCCCTGAAGAAATCTGCAAGATATCGCCCTGTTTCACCATGCCAACATCCACTTCCACCACCTGATCATGCTGCACCAGTTTTGCGGTATGCGGCTGTAGTTTCAGCAATGATTTTAACGCATCTGCGGTTTTGGCACGGGCTTTCAGCTCCATGATTTGTCCGAGCAGACTTAAGGACACAATCATACAAGCTGCTTCATAATACACGGCAACCCCATGACCAGTTTTGGCCTGCATGGGAATCAGTGATGGAAAAACTGTTGCCACAACACTGTAAATAAATGCAGCCAGCACCCCAACACCAATCAAACTCCACATGTTCAGGTTGCGGGTTCTATAAGATATCCAACAACGCTCGATGAATGGCTTACCTGCCCAAAGGATGACTGGAATTGAAAGCACCAGTTCAATCCACAGCTGAATATGCTGCGGAATAAAGGCATGAATATGCGAACCCATGGCCAATACAAATACGATTAAAGTCAGTGGCAATGTCATCCAGAAACGGTGACTGAAATCGACAAGTTCAGGATTGGGTGCATCATTTAAGGTCGGTTGCATCGGCTCTAAAGCCATACCACAGATCGGACAGGTTCCCGGTCCTTTCTGCACAATTTCAGGGTCCATCGGACAGGTATAATCCATATCCTCCGCACCTTCCGGTACTGGACGCTGATCGGCTGGAATAAGATAAAACTCCGGGTCGCCTTTAAATTTTTCCAGGCAGGACGGATTACAGAAATAATAAGTTTTAGCTTGATACTCTGTTTTTAAATCGGTTGCAGTATCCACCGACATGCCACAAACAGGGTCAATTTCCGAACCATGTGATGATGAAGGATGCGCTCCGCCACAACAACTGGATTTCTTTTCTTCAACTGCTGCTTTTGCTGTTGAACCACAGCAAGAGGATGCTTTTTGATGAGTTTGCAGATATTGTTCAGGCTGTTGAGTAAATTTATTCAAACAGCGTTCTGAACAGAAATAATAGTCTTGCGATTCAAACTGAGTGTGAAACTTAGAATCCGTTTTAACCTGCATGCCACAGACTGGATCAACAGTTGTTTCACTCACCTGTTCTGCAGTTTGCGCTTTATTTCCCGCACAACAGCCTGATGATTGCGCTACTGGTGGTTGATTTTGAGAACCAAAGCAAGATTTTTTTTCATCTGCTTTTGATTTAGATCCACAACCACATCCCGAGACTTTAGGTTGATCCTTTTCTAAATACTGTTCTGGATTGGCCTGAAATTTATTCAAACAGCCCTGACAGCAAAAATAATAATTCTGTCCCAAATATTCAGTATGCGGTTTGGACAAATCTGTCACGGTCATGCCACAGACAGGATCAACATATTGCTGCTGTTGTGTTTTCTCACTACCACAACATGAAGATGATGGCGCTGCCACTTTGGCTTTATTTACACAGCCACAGCCTGATATAGACTTGGTTTCTTTAAGGTAAGCTTCAGGATTTTTAATAAACTTTTGTTTGCAGCCATCACAACAGAATAAATATTTTTTCCCTAGATATTCAAAATAATGTTCTGAATTTTCAGAAACATTCATTCCACAGACTGGATCAACTTTCATTAATTCAAGGACTGAATCCTGTTTTGCACAGCAGGAAGATTTTTGTTGCTCATTCATCCGACTCACCTGTTTTATTCTTGCATTGTGTTAGCATAAAGTCTGTACCCAGGTACAGAGTCAAGTCATTTGAGGATATTTTATGCTCACCATCGGAAAACTGGCCCAACAGTGTCATGTTAATGTTGAAACCATTCGCTATTATCAACGCATTGGTTTAATGCGCGTGCCTGAAACCACGCAGAGTTATCGTTATTACAATGACAAAGACATTGAAACCTTAAGCTTTATTCAAAAAGGCAAAGATGCAGGTTTACAACTCAGTGAAATACAGGAGTTACTGCAACTTCAACTTGATGATCGGGAACAGGTAAGACATGTCATTGAACAACGCCTGGAAAAAATTGATCAAAGGATTCAGGAATTGCAGGCGCTTAAAACCCGTTTAAGTAGCTGGGTGGATGAATGTAAAACCACCAATGAAAGCAGTTGTCCGATTTTGAAAGAACTTAAAAACAGGTAAACTCCATTTTCGATGAATATTTTTGTATTTTTTGGGGACAAATAAGTGATGTCAGTGGATTTAAAAATTTTACGCAAACAACTTCGACATCAACGTAGAGCCGTTTCCAGCTTTCAACACAAACAATCTCAACAAAAAATACTCCAGCAACTTATCCGTCTAAAATATTTTCAGCATGCAAAAAAAATTGGCATTTATCTGCATGCCTTTGGTGAAATTCAGACCAGACAAATCATTGAATACTGTTTTAAACAGCATAAAGATGTTTATCTGCCGATGATTTGCAACATGAATAAACAATTGCACTGGGTCAAAATCACGCAACACCAATACCGAAACAATCGATTTTCATATCACCCCCTTGGCATGAAAGAACCGGCGGCGAGTCGTGGCTTACATGTCTCTAAACTCGACCTGTTAATCATACCTTTACTCGCATGTGACATTTATGGCACACGTATAGGCATGGGGGGCGGCTTCTACGACAGAACCCTAGCCAGTGCAGAAAAAATCCCTTTTCGTTTAGGGATTGCCCATGACTTTCAACTTATTCAACAACGCTTACACCGGGAAATCTGGGATCAACCGCTGGATGCCTTGATTACACCCTCAAAATATTTACGTTTCAAACGCTAAACTGGTATTTTTGACGACTAGGAACACTTTAAAATCACATATTTACTCATTTTTTATACATTTTCATTGTCCCTACCCTTGTAATTTTTGAAATACACTTCACTATAAAAATATGGCAACACCGTTGTTACTCATTAGGAGTGCCCATGTCTGAAATTATTATGAATCAAGAAACCTTAGCTACACAGGTTCCAAGCGTACTACCGCTTTTAGCGCTACGAGATGTGGTGGTTTATCCTCACATGCAAATTGCGTTATTTGTAGGTCGTGAAAAATCGATCAAAGCAGTTGACGTGGCTCGTAACAGTGACAATCTCGTATTTGTAGTTGCACAACAAGATTCTCTTACAGAAGAAATTGATCACGACAACTTATATCAATACGGTACTGTCGCGAAGATTGTGCAAGTTGTGAATCATGAAAATGATGAAAACTGTATAAAAGTACTCATTGAAGGTTTACAGCGTTCTAAACTGGTAAAAATCATCGACAACGATGAATATTTATCGGCCGAACATGCGATTAGCCCGATGACAGTTAATGTTGAAGCTGCGTCTCAAGAAACACGTGTGCAAGAACTGCGTGCTTTATTTGCACAATATGCAGAGGCAAAATTACGTAATGCACGTGAATTGATTACTGCTGCAAATAAAATCGATGATTTATTGCAACTGTTGTTCTTCGTGGCCACTCGTGTCCCGTTGAATATCGATGTAAAACAAAAGTTCCTGGAACAGGATAACTTTGAAGCACATTTGACTGAGCTCATGACTTATTTGTTACAACAATCTGAAGAACAACAGATTGAACAAACCTTGCATGACTCGGTAAAACGCCAAATGGAGAAAAACCAGCGCGAATATTTCCTGAATGAAAAAATGAAGGTGATTCAGCGTGAACTTTCCGACATGAATGGCGGTGCTGAAGATGATGTTGCTGAAATTGAACGTCGTCTTGAAGAAGCTGATTTACCGGAACACGTGCGTAAAAAAGCCGAATCTGAATTCCGCAAGCTAAAAGCAATGCAACCTGCTTCAAGTGAAGCTGCTGTGGTGCGCAATTATATTGAGGCGATTTTAGATACGCCTTGGAATAAAGCCAGCAAAGTCAGCATTAACCTGAACAAAGCACAAGAAATATTGGATGCAGATCATTACGGTCTGGATGAAGTTAAACAACGCATTGTTGAATACCTGGCTGTTCAATCACGCGTTAAAAAACTTAAAGGTCCAATTCTTTGCCTGGTTGGTCCTCCTGGGGTAGGTAAAACTTCACTGGGTGAATCGATTGCCAAAGCCACAGGTCGTGAATTTGTGCGTATGGCTTTAGGTGGCGTGCGTGATGAAGCGGAAATCCGTGGTCACCGTCGTACCTACATCGGTGCGATGCCAGGTAAAATTGTACAGTCTTTGACAAAAGTAGGCGTAAAGAACCCACTGTTCTTACTCGATGAAATTGACAAGATGGCGCAAGACTACCGTGGTGACCCTGCTTCTGCTTTGCTTGAAGTACTTGATCCATCACAAAACAGCAAGTTTAACGATCACTATTTAGATCTTGATCTGGACCTTTCTGAAGTGATGTTCATCTGTACTGCAAACAGCATGAATATTCCTGAAGCCTTGCTTGACCGTATGGAAGTGATTCGTCTACCGGGTTATACCGAAGAGGAAAAAGTCAATATTGCTGAACGTTACCTGGTTCCGAAAGCCATTAAGGACAACGGTTTACGTGCTAAAGAATTGACTATTCATGAAGAAGCCATTCGTGACATCGTGCGTCGTTATACTCGCGAAGCGGGTGTACGTAGCCTTGAACGTGAAGTGTCAAAAATTGCGCGTAAAGTCGTGAAAGAAGCGGTGAGCAAAAAAGCCAAGAACTTGCATATCGATGTGACTGCTGAAAACCTGTCTGATTACCTGGGCGTACACAAGTTCGACTTCGGTATGGCAGAAGAAGAAGCGCAAGTGGGTCGTGTCAATGGCTTGGCTTGGACATCAGTCGGTGGTGAATTACTTAGCATTGAAGTTGCTGCGGTAAAAGGTAAGGGTAAATTCATTACCACCGGTTCACTCGGTGATGTCATGAAAGAGTCCATTACCGCTGCAATGACTGTGGTTCGTACCCGTGCAGATGCACTCGGTATTGAGGCTTCAAGATTTGAAGAAACCGATATCCATGTGCATTTACCTGAAGGTGCAACCCCGAAAGATGGTCCATCTGCAGGTTTGGCATTAACCACTGCCTTGATTTCTGCCTTCACTGGCATTCCAGTTCGCGCTGATATCGCCATGACCGGTGAAACCAACCTGAGTGGTCGTGCAATGCGTATTGGTGGCTTAAAAGAGAAACTTTTAGCTGCACATCGCGGTGGCATTAAACTGGTGTTTATCCCTCAAGAAAACGTCCGTGACTTGGTGGAAATTCCAGATAACGTGAAAGCAGGTCTTGAAATTAAAGCAGTGAAAAGTATCGATGAGATCTTGCCATTTGCCTTAATTGAAACACCGAAACCTTTGCCAAAAAATCCGATTGTAAAACCGGTTGCAGAAAGCAAAGCTGCACGTCATTAATCGCATTTCGATACAAAAAAGAGAGCTTCGGCTCTCTTTTTTTATGATGAAAAGTTTTACTATATTAGTAAAGCATAAGCTTGAAAAATCTACATCTGACCCTCATTTATTATTATAGATACACAGATGCGCTGTAAGTTTCTGATTAACAAGTTATGTGAATGGTCATCTACATCTCCAGGTGGATGACCTTTTGATCGCAGTCCCAGTATCCATTAAGGGGCTGCGTTTTTTATGCGGTCTTTATCAGTCAGATTGAACCATTAAACTATAAGCCAACCCGTCTACCACATTGGCCATTTTTCCAATATTCAGTGTTTTCAAACTATCGCCATGAGTATGGTAATGCTTATTTCGAAAAGAAGCGGTATCGGTAATCATCATGGCTGGAATCCCAAATTTCCAATAATTCACATGATCAGAAAATTCCATTGCTGACACAAAAGACGGTGCAGCTACTCTCTGACATTCTAAACGATTAAATATCAGCATCGATTCACAGTAATTTGTCCCCAACTCATAGGACTGTAGATTACTCACTGCCGCAATAAAATTACCATGCCTTGGATAAACCCACTTCAAACCCACGGGATATTGCTGCACAAGATTTTCATTATAGTAGCCAATCATCTCCAAGATATAGACCCCTCGAATCTGATCCTTTTGTGCCTGTACCGATTTGGCATGCACATAACTTCCCATCTGCTCGGTTTTGAAAAATGGCGGTTCTTGCAGGGTGTAAAATACAAATTCTACATTATGGGCCAACTGCGATTTTTGCTGTGCCAAAATGCGTGCCGTTTCAATCACCCCTGCAACACCGGAAGCATTGTCATCTGCGCCCTGAGTTTCCCCAAACACATCATAATGCGCACCGACAATCACTTTGTCAGAATGACCGGCCGTTAAGGTACATACGACATTTCGATAACCCAAACCGTTCACCGAATAATTTTGATACTGGCATGGAACACCAAACAAGCGCATTTGTTCTTTAATCCATGCAGAAACGCGTTGTAATTCTGCTGTATTTTTATAATTGCGATGTCCCTGCTCGCCTATAATTTGCTCCAGATAGACCTTTAAATTATCGGTACTGGCGGGTGTGATGCTCGGTAATGCCCATGTCGAAGTCGTTAAAAAAAGAGTGCCAAGAAAAGTGCTCAACCATAAGCATAAATTTCGATTATTTTTGAATCGCATTTATTATCATTCCTCTCTTATTATTTATTCATCTTTAATCCATTGCTGAAGATTAAAGCAGCATCTCGCTCGACTTTTCAATTGCAATTTGTTGCGCAAAATAAGTAAAACCAGTTTTAGTGTTTATAATAAAGATGACTTTCAAATCATCGAATCTTATGAAAATCCGTATTATTACCATCGGTCAAAAAATGCCAGCCTGGGTACTCACTGGTTTTGAAGATTACTTCAAACGTATTCAGCCTTTTGTGCAGACTCAGATTATTGAATTACCCATGGCAAAACGCGGTAAAAATGATTCGGAAGCGGATATTTTAAAATATCGCCAGATTGAAGGTGACAGCATTCTGAATGCACTGAAGCACAATGAAACCCTGATTGCTCTTGAAGTCGGTGGCAAAGAATTCAGTACGGAGAAACTGGCGGAAACCATGAAAGGATGGATGCTGGAAGGCAACGATGTGGTTTTAGCGATTGGTGGTCCAGATGGTCACTCTGAAGCGGTGCGTAAAGCCGCTGCATGGCACTGGTCGCTGTCCAAGCTGACCTTGCCCCACCCGATGGTTCGAGTGATGCTGATTGAGCAGCTGTACCGCGCAATGAGTATTAACCATAATCATCCTTACCATCGGGCAGGTTAAATCAACAGATTGAATCATTCATTCTAGTTTTTTAGAGAGCTGAAATAGCGTCATTGTTAACTTTTTGTCTTGATGTGAAAATTATAGAGTTCGTTTTCGCATCGTTTCATTTATGCAACAACATGTTGAAATGAACTCTATTTATTCCCTATCTTCTTTTTGGCATCATAACCATTACAACCCCAAACGATATTATTTGAATTAGGCGCATCGTCATGAATTTACAAACTTTACCCGGTTTATTTATTTCACATGGATCACCCATGCTTGCGCTTAATCCAGAGCAAGTTGGTCCAGCGTTACAGCGTTTAAGTTTAAACTTGCCTAAACCTGAAGCGATTATTGTGATGTCGGCACACTGGGAAAGTAATGCCCTGGAAGTCAGTAGCAGTGTCCGTCCTGAAACCTGGCATGACTTTCGTGGCTTTCCCGCTGAACTTTATGAAATGCGCTACCCTGCGCCCGGACAGCCCGAACTGGCTGAAGAAATCCTGCATCTTTTAGCCAATGCAGGCTTGGCTGCGCATGCCAATAGCACCCGCCCTCGTGATCATGGGGTATGGATGCCGTTGCTGCATATGTATCCTGAGGCAGATATTCCTGTGGTTGAGATCTCATTGCCAATGAACATGTCTGCTGAAGATATTTATAAAATTGGTCAAACACTGGCTCCACTGCGTGAAAAACAGGTATTGATGATTGGTTCGGGTAGCATTACCCACAACTTGGCTGAGCTTGCTTGGCGTGGTGAACCTGCTGATGTACCCGAATGGGCTTCTACTTTCCGTAATTATGTGGTCAACAAACTGAACCATGACGATTATGAGGCAGTACTGGATTGGCAAAAAATTCCCTATGTCCAACGTAATCATCCGACCTTAGAACACTTTGCACCACTCTTCTTTGCAATGGGAACAGGTCATCGTTTTAGTATTGTACATAGTAGCTTCAGTATGGGTTCACTCGGTATGGATATCTATCGTTTTGATTGATTCATAGCTTTTTATTAACAAACAACAAAATTTTAGTTATGGATACATTTTGATACTCAATTCATCAGAATGTATCCATATTTTTTGAATAACAATACGATATCCTCATAAAAATTCTTCAAAACCAAGTACTTTTCAAATGAAACTTAAATTTTTAGCAATTGCCCTTTTCCCACTTACGCTTGCAGCTTGTCAATCTGGTGAGATTCAAAAAGTTGGAGATGTGGCCGTGTCTGTATTACAACAACAAAATGCAGATAAAACCCTTGCTTCGTATCAATGGAGCACCACTACAGGGAGCGTACCTAAGCCTCTCATACTAAATTTTGATGACAAAGGTCGTCTTGGTATTTCTACCAGCTGTAATGGCATGGGAAGCAGCTGGAAAATAGAAAATAATCAGATTGTGACTGATCATTTAATGGCAACTCAAATGGCCTGTGAACCCAAAGCCATGCAACAAGAAAGTGTCGCTAAAGATTTATTTGACAATCGTAAAGTTCCTTTTGTTTTGGATTTAAAAGATCCGCAAAACCCAACGTTAACGGTCATTTCTGCAAGCGGTCAAAAATATGTTTTCACGGGGAAAATGACACCTGAAACAAAATATAACGCTCAGGCTGAAATCATTTTCCTGGAAATTTCACCTGAAACTAAACCCTGTACAGGTGTAGGCCCGCAAACCTGTTTACAGGTACGTGAAATCAAATACAACGATAGTGGGGTCAAAACCCAAGTCGATAAAGACTGGACTTTATTCTATGACCAGATTGAAGGATTTTCCCATAACCCGAATGAGCGCCAGATCATTCGTATAAAACGTTATGAAATTAAAAATCCAGCCGCCGATCAGTCTAAATATGCATATATCCATGACATGACCGTTGAACGCTCAACAATGAAGTAAATAGCGTATTCAAGACATAAAAAAACCGAGGCAAATGCCTCGGTTTTTTAAAGCTTAAACCAAGTCAGACTTAGAATACGCCTTGAGCCAACATCGCATCGGCAACTTTTACGAAGCCAGCAATGTTTGCACCATCAACATAGTTTACAGAACCATCTTCTTTAGTACCGTATTTAACGCAGTTGCGGTGAATTTCTTTCATGATTGCATGTAGACGTTCGTCAACTTCTTCAAAAGTCCAGCCTAAACGAATCGCGTTTTGAGACATTTCAAGACCAGAAGTTGCAACACCACCGGCATTCGATGCTTTACCGGGTGCATAAAGAATTTTCGCTTCAACGAATTTCTCTACAGCCGCCAAAGTAGAAGGCATGTTTGCACCTTCAGCAACACAGATTACACCGTTTGCAAGAAGAGCAGCAGCATCGTCAGCATCCAACTCATTTTGAGTTGCACATGGAAGCGCGATATCACATTTGATACCCCATGGACGTTGACCTTCTAAGTATTCAAAGCCATGTTTAGACGCAAATTCAGAAATACGACCACGTTTAACGTTTTTAAGTTCCATTACTTCAGCAAGAAGTGCATCAGTGAAACCATCTTTAACGTGAACTGTACCCGCAGAGTCAGAAAGTGAAACTACTTTCGCACCCAAGTACATTGCTTTTTCAGCAGCATATTGTGCAACGTTACCAGAACCTGAAATCGTTACTACTTTATCTTTGAAGCAGTCGCCACGAGTTTTCAGCATTTCCTCAGCAAAATAAACTGTACCGAAGCCGGTTGCTTCTGGACGAGCCAATGAACCACCGAAAGTCAGACCTTTACCTGTGAATACACAAGCAGTGTCATTACTTAATTTCTTCATCATGCCAGCCATGTAGCCAACTTCACGGCCGCCTACACCGATATCACCCGCTGGGATATCTGTGTTTGAACCTAAGTGACGATAAAGCTCGATCATCAATGCTTGGCAGAAACGCATGATTTCGCCTTCAGACTTACCTTTAGGGTCAAAGTCTGAACCACCTTTACCACCACCCATAGGGAGTGTAGTTAAGGCATTTTTAAACGTCTGTTCAAAACCTAAGAATTTAAGAATTGAAAGGTTCACAGATGGATGGAAACGCATTCCACCTTTGAATGGACCGATTGCTGAATTGTACTGTACACGGAATGCACGGTTGACATGTGTTTGACCTTTGTCATCAACCCAAGAAACACGGAATTGAATTGCACGTTCTGGCTCAACTAAGCGTTCAAGTAGACCATGATCAGCATACTCTGGGTTCTTTTCAATGAACGGCCAAAGGCTAGTCATTACTTCTTCTACAGCTTGTAGAAATTCAGGTTGATGTGCATCACGTGATTTAACGTAATCTAGGAAGTCGTTAAGGCTGTTATATTTCAACACTTAATCCTCAGCAGAAAGATGGATCAAAATTGGTCAAATTTTCAAAAAATGATAATTTTTGGCGCAAAATATTAAATAGCTTTTGTAACCATAGTACAATACTTTTTTTAAAAAAAACGTAAATAATATTTAATAACATATATTTATTTTAATTATAACTATTTTTTATCTTGTCGCCAAAGCGACGCTGTCTTACTGTTTTTGTTATCTTTTCGCCCAATAATAATGCGCCTATAGCGCCATTTTCGCGCATAAGATTAAAGGCTTAAATCATGCTAAAATCATCCTCTTCGTTTTAATCTTCTTTCGGTATGCTGCTATTTCTCCAGCAGTCGTGGTTTATACATGAATTCGCAAATTGTTCTCATCCAAAATATTGATGCCCTCCTCCCTCAAACCCAATGTGGCTTATGTGGTCATCGGGATGGATGTTTACCGTATGCAAAAGCCATCAGCGAGGGGGAAGAAGCCAATAAATGTGTTCCAGGGGGTCAACCTGTTGCCGATGCCCTAGCTCATTTACTCGGTCGTGCACAACTGCAAGCCGAAGAAAGTGTTTGGCCGATTCAAAGTGATGGTCGTCCACAACGCATGAAAGCCATTATTCGCGAAGATGAATGTATTGGTTGTACCAAATGTATCAGTGCCTGCCCGGTGGATGCCATTATCGGCTCGGGTAAACTCATGCACAGTATTTTGACGGACCTGTGTACCGGCTGTGAACTGTGTATTCCCCCTTGTCCGGTCGACTGTATTGATTTGATTGAAGATCATCACGCAGTGCCCGATGAAAGCATGCGAATTGCGGAACAAAATGATTTGCGAAACCGCTATTACTCACATATTCAACGTGAGGAAAAACGACGTTTAAACCGTAAAGGGCCTGTGGTTCGTGCCCATATTGATACTGCCTTATTTGCTCAATTTTCAGCACAAAATGACAGTGTTCCAGACATTGTTATTACCCAAAACAAAGCCAAACCAGCAGTCCATTTAGATGCCAAATCAACCATCGAACTTGCAAAAACTCGTACACAAATCAAAAAATTAGAAAAACAACTCAGTGTGCGTGAGGATACAAAAAAACGTCTGCAATTAGATGAACTTAATAAACAACTCAATGCTTTGCAAGGAGCATAAACAATGCCTGTAAAGAATATGACTAAAAAACAAATTCAGGTATTTTTTGAGCGATTACGTGAGCAAAGACCCCATCCAAAAACCGAACTGAATTACTCCAGTCCTTTTGAACTTTTAGTGGCTGTAACGCTTTCTGCACAAGCCACCGATGTCAGCGTGAATAAAGCCACGGACAAACTGTTTCCTGTTGCCAATACACCTGAAGCCATTTATGCACTCGGAGTCGAGGGGCTGAAGGAATATATTAAAACCATTGGCCTATATAACGCCAAAGCTGAAAACGTCATCAAGGCCTGTAAAATACTGATTGAGAAGCACAACAGCATCGTACCGAATAACCGTGCAGATCTGGAAGCTTTACCCGGTGTGGGACGTAAAACCGCGAATGTGGTGTTGAATACTGCCTTTGGTCATCACACCATGGCTGTCGATACCCATATTTTTCGCGTAGGCAATCGTACCGGTCTGGCAATTGGAAAAAATGTGTTAGAAGTTGAACATCGACTGGTTAAAGTCATTCCCAAAGAATTTATGCTCGATGCCCACCATTGGCTGATTTTACATGGTCGTTATTGTTGTATTGCACGTAAGCCGAAATGTGATGAATGCGTAGTGTCTGATGTCTGCCAGTGGCCAGATCGTTTTGAATTTGGTGCAGTGAAAAGTATTCCAGTGAAAATGATTGAAGATAAAATCTAAATTCAGTCTTTATCTTTATTTTTTTGTTGTAATTTCGGGTGCAGCTGACGTTCGGGTTGGCTAATTTTCTTTTCTTCAGCTTCTTGCTTTTGTACGCGACGCAAGAATTTGAAACTTTGAACCATTAAAGCCAATACCCCAATACCCAAAAAAATCATCAATACAATTAAGCCAATTTTTAGCAAGGGATCATCCTCAAAATAGCGTACAAATTAAAAGAGCCCTAATATGACTTAGGACTCTTTTAATGTCAAAACATTCACCGCACTAAGGCAGGTCAATTATTTTGATTGATCTAAAATCGCGAACAAATCGGCTTGAACTTCTTCAATCGGACGAAGACCATTCAATTTGTCATAAGTCGGTGCATTTTCGCCAGAAGCAGCACGACCTTGATAGAAACCGACCAATTGTTCAGTTTCAGTATGATATGAACCCAAACGTTTACGAATCGTTTCTTCCTGGTCATCTGGACGCTGAACTAAATCTTCGCCAGTTTCATCATCTTTACCTTCCACTTTAGGTGGATTGTAAACAACATGATAAACACGACCAGAAGCCGCATGCTGACGACGGCCTGAAAGACGCTGTACGATTTCTTCGTCAGGAACATCAATTTCGATTACGTGATCGATATTAATGCCTTCATTTTCCAAAGCTTCTGCTTGAGGAATCGTGCGCGGGAAACCATCAAAAATGCAACCGTTTACACAATCAGGTTGAGCAATACGTTCTTTCACAAGACCGATGATGAGTTCGTCTGATACCAGACCACCGCTTTCCATCACGCTTTTAGCTTTAAGACCTAATTCAGTTCCTTCACGAATTGCAGCACGGAGCATATCACCGGTTGAAATTTGTGGGACATTGTAGCGCTTACAGATCAACTGAGCCTGTGTACCTTTACCTGCTCCAGGTGGTCCGAGTAATATAATGCGCATAAAAAAACATCCTCATTTAACAATGTATATGACGCCTTGTTCATGCCGAATTTGTTGATTCGTCATGTATTCCAGCATCTAATTATAAGAAAGCCACAAACAAATGTATTGTACCCGCTATAAATCCAGTTACGCCACCCAGAACAATCAAAATCCATTCATCTTCCTGAAAAGCAGGACGTAACAGATTCTGAAACTCTCTCGGGGTCAACTCTAGAATACGGTCTCTAAACATCTGATAGATTTTCTGTGCACGGCTCGCATTGAACGCAGGGTCGCATACAGGCACCATCGTAATTTCAATCGAGCGATCGATCAAGTCCGTCTTGAGTTTTGCGTACTCTTTTGGCCCTAATGAGATCTGTAATGAGGTTCTCACCAGAGGTGTTTCCATAATTTCATTAATATGACGTTTAACAATACGGCGAGTTTTGTGTTTCTTCCCGCCATACATCATCTCGGTCATGATCGATTTTAAGGTAATCAGGTCTTCTGTGACGACTCGGGCAAAAACGTCTGACACTTCTTCCTGACGTTTCATAAACGCACCCTGAATATTATAGGTACCCATACGTGGAATCACCGGCTTTACCCAAGGGAATTTACGATTTTTAGTTAATTCAAAGAACTGCGGATAACGTACATAGTGGGGTTCAAGCGGATTAAACACCATCCAGATCGCAATCCAGTTGGTCAGAAAACCCCAAACCGCTGCCCAGAAAGGAACCGTCCAATGCCAGGGTACAACGAACCAGACAATCATCTGGAAGATACCAAAGAACATCCCGATTAACGCGCTAATATGCCAAATAAAGTTGATTTCTTTTTGACCCACTTTAAGAAACATATTGACCATTAAACGGCGATCACCTTCCATTTGGCGAACCACCATTTCACGCATATCCACGAGTGACTCGACGTTCATGGTCAGTTCAGTCACAAGTTCTCTTAAGATTCCTGGCAACTGTTTATGTGCCTGAGCATAAATACGGCGCTTAATCGAATAAGGTAAATTTTCCCACAGCACTGCATTCCGTTCAATCATCATCTCATCAATCAGATGTTCAAGTTCAAAACCGACCTGCTCACCAATGATCCGGGCCATATCTTCCGGATCCATCGCATCCAGGAATTCACGCAATGAACCCAGTTTTGACAGGGTATTATCGGTAATAATCCCTGAAATACGGCCGGCTTTACGCGGCACAATGCCTTGCCAGCCAACCGGTAATGGACCTAAATGGAATCCCCAGAAAGTAATCGGATAAAAGACCATTTTAAGCGCCATCCACACATGCGCCCAAGTGACAAAAGCAGTGACAGGAATAATGCTAAGTACTGCCCAGAAATCTGGGCGTTTCAAGAAGGCTTGCCACAATTCGTTGACGTACTCAAGCATGCATAATATCCATTTTAATTTTTAATCACCAAATACTAAATCGTATAAAACTGAATATTTTTACTATAAACCAATACTTAGAGTATAGGAAAATTGTATTCTCGGCTCTGTTTCAGCGACCACATTGCCATTTCTATCTTCTAACTTTTCACCCGCACCAATCCCGATACTAAAACTACTAATCCGTTCCTTGCTTAACAAGACATAGGCTAAATCTACGCCAGCACCAAGCTGTGCTTTGAGTTCATTGTCTACACTTTTACTATCAATATGTCCGGCATAAACCCCAACATAATAACCATTTTTATCTTTACCGGTCAGATGATAGGGATAGCGAAATCCAACCTGACCGCCAGCTGTATAATCATCATCTATGAATATCCCTGCTTTTGCATAAGCGATGCCATACGGATTCACCCATTCGGCATTCACATGAATCATTTCCTGGGTAAATCCAGCCCCAACATTCCATGCTTTTGCACTTTCGGGTGTTAATTTCGCTTCTGGTAAATACGGATTGTCTTGTGCATGAGCCACATTTGCTAGCGCAAAAAATGCCAACAAAGAATACACCTTTGTGATTATTTTCATGGTTGTCCCTAATTTTATTTTTAATACAGTCCTTTTTTCAATTTTGACTTTAGCAGAATTATCAGAACTCTTATATACTGCACTCTACAATTTTAATGTCTGTAAAGTCAAAGTTTAAGCTAAACAAGTCCATCTGTTCACCTGAACAAATATCAAAAAATGATGACATGCGTTAGAATACCTCACCGGTTTTTCCCACTCTCCTGTATGTAAGTCGATCGCGTATGAAGCAGCACTTTCCTTTAAAAAATGTCCAACAAGAAAAGCGCATTTATCGCAATCGGGTGTTTATCGCGGTCGGGATTGTTGTATTCTTTCTGTTATTACTCGTTTCCCGTTATGCGTATTTGCAAATTGCAAATTACGACGAGTTTTCAACCGCCTCAGATCAGAACCGAATTCGACTGCAACCCTTAGCGCCTGCACGTGGTTATATCTATGACCGTAATGGCGTTTTACTTGCAGACAATTATCCGGTGTTTTCAGCGACCATTTCACGTGCTGATGTTAAAGATATTGATGATACAGTTAAACGTTTAATCCCTATTTTAGCGTTGACTCAAGAAGATATAGAGCGTTTTAGTAGCCGAATTAAAACCTCAAAAAAAACCGAGCGTGTGGCACTCAAATTAAATTTAACTGAAACCGATATCGCCAAATTTAGTGAAGTTAAATTTCAGTTCCCTGGGGTCAATATAGAAACCCAAATGACTCGCTATTACCCGCATGGTGAATTGTTTGCGCATGTGATTGGTTATGTCGGTCGGATTAATGACAAAGAATTAAAATCGATTGATAAAGATTTATATGCAGGCACCAACCTGATTGGGAAAATTGGGGTCGAAAAATCCTATGAAGACCTTTTGCACGGTGTGCCGGGTAATGAATCTGTTGAAGCCGATGCACATGGTAATGTGCTGCGTAATTTAGGTCGTAAAGATCCTGTTCGCGGCAATGACCTATACCTGTCGATTGATTATGGCTTACAGGTTGTTGCGACAGAACAGCTCGCTGGTCGTCGGGGTGCAATTGTGGCACTAAATCCCAAAACCGGGGAAATTTTAGCGCTGGTTTCAAGTCCAAGCTTCAACCCGAATCTGTTTGTGACCGGGATTAGTAATACTGACTATAGTGCGCTCAGAGACAATCTTGACCAACCGCTTTATAACCGTGCAGTTCAGGGGGCTTACCCTCCCGGCTCCACCATTAAACCGATGTTTGGTTTAGGAGGCATTCATTACGGTTATGTCGACTGGGCGACGGCGATCTCTGACCCTGGCTATTTTACCTTGCCGGGTGACAGCCACCGCTTCCGTGACCATAAAAAATCCGGTCATGGTGCGGTAAATATGCATAAAGCCCAAGTGGTGTCTTGCGATACTTACTTTTATGTCCTGTCTTACCGTATGGGCATTGAGAAAATGAATGCCTGGATGCGCCAATTTGGTTTTAGTAAAAAAACTGGCGTGGATTTACCGAGTGAAAGTACCGGTTTATACCCAAACCCGGACTGGAAAATGCGCACCCGTAAAAGCAAATGGATGAAAGGTGAAACCATTTCGGTGAGTATTGGCCAAGGTGCATTTACTGCTACCCCATTACAACTGGCGATGGCCACCGCGATTACTGCAAATCAGGGCTCACATATTACCCCCCACGTATTACGTGAAAGTCACGGTGCCAAGCCTTATAAAGTGCATAATGCACCCGATGGAAAAATTCAGTTTAACGGTCAGCCTGAAGACTGGATCAAAATGCGCGATGCCATGGTGGATGTGATCGAAAGTGGTACCGGTCGTGGTATTCGCACCCCAATGTATCAAATTGCAGGAAAAACAGGGACAGCACAGGTTAAAAGTATTGCCCAAGGTAAGAAATATAACGAAGCATTATTAACCGAACGTCAACTTGACCATGGTCTATTTGTCGGTTTTGCTCCTGCTGAAAACCCTGAAATTGCCATTGCCGTAGTATGGGAAAATGGTAAACACGGTGGTTCAGCAGCACAATTGGCTCGCCCTATGTTTGATTATTGGTTATTGACACGTAAAAAGAATCCAATCCGCCCAGCCACTCATCAAATCAGTGGTGGCTTAATGACTGCAGGCATTAAGCCGGGTGAATTGCCAAGTAGTATTAATCCAGTGACAGCTGATGCTAACGCGACCAACCAACCTCAATCAGCACAGTCTGCAACTCAAACTGTGCCAAGTACAGCACCATCAACAAGCTCACAACCCGTAGAGAGTGAATGATCTATGAAAAATCAACTCCGCATTATTGGTGGTGAATGGAAACGCCGCCAACTTGCTTTTGCCAGTATTGAGGGTTTACGTCCTACACCGGATCGTGTGCGTGAAACCTTGTTCAACTGGTTAATGTGGGACATTCAAAATTCGAATGTTCTAGATTTATGTGCGGGTTCAGGTGCCTTAAGTTTTGAGGCTTTGTCACGTGGCGCGTCACAAGTGGTGATGATTGAACCAAATCGAACTCAAGCTGAATTTTTAACAGATAATTTGCAATTGCTGAAAGTGACCAGCCAACATGCAAAATTAAAAGTCGCTACCGCTCAACAAGTATTGCCTACGCTTAAAGAACAATTTGATCTGGTGTTTTTAGATCCACCTTATAGTTTAGATTTATGGGAAGAACTGGCACAACTTGCCGATCCTTTCATTAAGGATGAGGCTTTTATCTATGTTGAAGCCGATCGGGATTTAAACCAGCTCAAACTTCCATCTTCATGGCAACAAATTAAACAGACCAAAGCAGGAACCGTTCGCGCTGGGTTATATCAAAAAAATATGGCTTAATTAGAAGCAATAAAAAAGGATTCCATTTAGGAATCCTTTTTTTGTCAAATGTAGTTTGCCAATTTAAGGTCCGGTTTATAGACCTGTTAACGATTGTAGTGTCGATCGTGATCGTTTCTGTCATGATGACGGTCTTTGTTATCCCAATCTCGGTCACCATGTTGTCGATCATAATGTCCATTGCGGTCTCGATGACCACCATAATCGTCATCCCAAGGATCAACAACACAGCCAGTTAATGACACTGCCAATACAGAAAGTAATATCACTTTTTTCATCATGTTCATCACCTCTTTACTGCACCATGCCAGTATTAAAGGATTTAATGGAGAGTGAACGGAGCCATTGTTGCTCTCTTGTAGTGATTTATTTATTTTTTATTCATGGTCAAAATATTCAATACATATCTTATTAAATCCTTTTATTCAAAGTTCTACTTAGATTTGCAGAAATACAGCTAAATATAAGCTTGGTTTTTTTCGCTATCTTTTGAATACTACTGACTTTTCATCTGTACTGATTCCTATGACCTGGTTGTTATTTATTGTTGGCGCAATGGTCGCAGGTTTCGTACAAGGGCTTACCGGCTTTGCCTTTGCCCTCATTGCCATGTCTTTCTGGGTTTGGGTACTCTCTCCGCAAATTGCTGCACCTTTGGTGGTCTTTGCTTCGGTATGGAGCCATCTCATTTCATTATCGAATGAGCAAAAGCATCCTCATTTAAATAAATCACTGATTTTCCCGTATTTAATTGCAGGACTTATCGGTGTTCCTTTAGGCACGTATTTACTGCATATTATTCAGCCAGAAACCTTTAAATTGATTCTAGGCTTATTTTTAGTGTTGTGGTGCCCGATCATGTTCTTCAATCCGCAATTTCCACGACTGCAGCAATCAGGGAAATTTGCAGATAGTCTGGTGGGGTTTATCGGGGGAATACTGGGTGGTTTAGGCGGATTTTGTGGTTCACTGCCTTCTGCATGGGTCATGCTGAAAAACCTGTCCAAACAAGAGCAACGCTATATTTTACGGCATTTTAATTTTGCTATTCAGTTATTCACTTTACTGGCCTATTTGCTACAAGGTACACTCGAAATACAACTGCTACCTTATATGGCCCTCTTGCTTGTCAGTGTCAGTTTCCCTGCTATCTTGGGGGCAAAATTATTTTATAAAATTTCAGAGCGGCAATTTAAACATACCGTATTAAGTCTATTATTTACATCGGGTTGTTTTTTAATTTTCAGCACTCTGCTCTAAATTTATTGATTATGAAAATATTTAAAAATCATTTAAAAAATCAAATGCCGAGAGGTGAAATAATCTCCCCTAAAAAGATGATCCAAAAAATGAGATAAATCTCATTTAATCAAAAAACATGCAGTTGATATTCTACATTCCATGAATGTTAAAGAAAACTTTATACAATAACTGATCCTCTCCACTAGTTTTTCTAAAAATGAAAACCTTGATTTTGTTAGCAGGGATGATTCTGCTAACAGGCTGTAGCTTAGGCACATCTCGCGATGTCAAACATGCTGAAAAAATGCTTGCATACTTTCAATGCAATAAAATTGAAAGTACACAAATGACGCATAGTTCCATTACCTCATTTCACGAACAATCACTCGCTTCTAGCCGCCAAAAAGCCGAATCTTATGTGCAAAGCTATAAAGAGGGTGAAGAATTATTTGATGTTCCATTAAGCGATGTGATTAAGGAACAATATGCCATTTATCAGGAGGCTTGCCAGCATTTAGGTGGAATCAGTCCAACACCAAAAATAAATGAATAAACTTATTTTATCTCGTTAAGTGAATACCCTACAGATTTGATCGTCACTAAAAAGTGCTCAACCCTATGCTGACTGGCAGCCGGGCGAATACTGAAACGTCTAGGCATGGTTTTATCATTGGTAAATCTGACTGATATTTTAAAAGGACAAGGATACGTTCCCTGTCCTTTTAAAAACTATGCTTCAGTATAATAACGCTTATCAACGCTAAAATTTTCTGGAAATTTCGCATTGATTTGTGAATAGAAATCCATAATTTCGGCCATATCCTTTTCATAATCCCCTGTAGGATATACAATTTTCCCTACACCGGTTTTTTTCTTAGCATAATCCATATAGGCCAAAGCAATAGGAACACCTGCACCCGTTGCCACATGATAAAATCCAGTTTTCCATTGTTCTTGTTTTGCACGTGTTGCTTCAGGTGTCACCAGCATCACTAACTTTGGATGGTCTTTGAATAAATCGGTCATCACCTGAACCATACTTGGGCGTGGCTCCCCTTCTGCTTTTGGTGTGCGGTCAATACCGATACCACCCAAAGCACGTACAAATGACCCAAATGGAAACTTCATATAACTGTCTTTAATGGTTAAACGGACATTCACCCCTAAAGCTTTTAGGGCTAAACGGGCATATAAAGCATCCCAATTACTGGTGTGTGGTGCTGCAATCATCACGCACTGATCCAAATCAAGTGGCCAATGATTATCAATTTCCCAGCCCATCATTTTTAAACTTTGTTCAGCTAACTTTTCGAACACAAAAACACCGCAACCTAATAAAGTGCGCAGATTTTAACAAGGTCACTGAAATAAGATAGCTCAATATGAGTAATTAATAATCAATTAATATATAAATGTATAACTTATAATTTAAATGAAATATATATATTTGTTTTTACCGTTATATACCGCAAAAAAAATTATTACTTTCTTAGGCAAGAATTGAATTTATACAGAAAAAGTTAAATAAAAACAGTAATATTTATCCTAAAAACCCATGCGATCAATAACAAAGCACAAACAATATCACTCTTTAAACAACCTCCTTTTCCACGTAATTTTAAATGTTTCATTGCCATATAAAAGGAAATAAATTGTGAAAAAAACAATATTGATCCTATCACTGAGCACAATCGCTTTAACTGCATGTAGCAAACCGAATACCGATACGCATGAAACTAATCAAACACCTGAAAATACTGCCACTCAAACTCAATCTATGCAGCCTACCAATACTCAACCTGCAACCCCGATGGGTGATACTGTAGAAACTTCACTGGATTGGGCCGGTGAATATAAAGGTGTTTTTCCATGTGCCGATTGTGAAGGAATTGAAACAGATCTCGAGTTAAAATCCAATGTATTATCTAGCGTATAAATCATATAATAAGTAAATATTTCTATATTTTTCAAAAAACTAAATAAATTTAAATAAAAAAAACATATAAAAATGATATATAAATCAATTTCTATAAGAATGTAGTCATAACAATCTGACAATTATCTTAATAAGTACACTGACCAAAATGTAACAAAAAATATCCTGAAAGCACTTAACCTATAACTTTACACCTAAGTTTCATTTTCCAAAATTTTTTTCACAGCATTTATAAATCCAGCTTTAAACAGTTGTTCGCCTTCTTCATTATCGACAGAACCATTCTCATGAATAGTCCAATATTTTCTTAAAAAATTACTGTTATTATCTAAAACATCTTTTAAAGCTTTGACTTCTAATGGAGTTAGTACTTTAGTTTCTTTAATCTTAGTGCTATTGGAATCTTCTAGTGAAATTAGATAATTATTTTTCAAAGAATTTTTTAAATTTTGTATTTCTTTACGCAATCTATTCCGCTCAGAAATAACTGAGAATATGTAACTTCGGGCAAGTACATTACTTACATTATCTTTAATAAGCTCTATTTCTTTCTGAGTTACATCTTTTAATTCACTTACAGGCTTTTTTTGAAAATCATCTTCGGCTCTATTTTTCCAATATTGGATAAGTTGTTGATAATGTTTTCCAGATTGATTACGTATACTTACTTCACCAATACCACCTGAAGCTTTTGATAATCTCCCAATATGGGCAATTGAATATTCTGTTTCACCAGATTCATAATGGTTTTTTAAGAGTCCATTAAGTTTATTTAGAGATTTAGCCGTTCTAGAGTCCTTACCCTCAAGAAGCTCTTGTAAATACTCTTCATATTGATCATTCATATTTAAACATCCTCCTCTACGTTAAACTCTACTTTTAGAACTGTATCCACAATATTTTTAGTATCAGGAAAGAAAAAATTTTCAATTTCAAAAGAATTTGATTCCAGTTGATCAATAACAGCCCTATAACTCTCAACTTTTGACTGTTTATCAGTTAATTTAACCATATTTCTCAATATCTCATTAATAGTATAAAGTTGTTGATCTTCATCTAAATCTAAAATATTTGGAAAAAATCCTTTTTTCATTAATATTTGACTTAATAACCGAGTTCTCTTTTCTATAGCAGGAGTTTTATTAATTTGATTTTTTAATTCTGGATAAATCTCAGCATCATCACAAATTAAACAAAGTTGTAACAGTTCAGAATATGTCTCTTCAAAAACAAATCGAATATCCTCTTCACTACCAACAGAAACAATTTTTTGAGATTGATCTTCAGAACCTCTGCTTTTTTCAATTTTTGTTATTTTATTAATCAAATCAATTGTTGCTACAATATCTTTACAATATTCATCTGCTTCACATAATTCAGTTTTATTTTCGACCATTAATCGATCTAAATCATTAAATTTATTAAAAGTAATTCCATTTTTTTCACAATTGTATTGTTCTTCTTCAAGTAACTTAATTTTGTCACTAGCTTTTCTAGCTGCTTGTGCGCATAAAGTAGCTTTATAACTAAGGATATTAAAATGTGCTACTAATTGAGGCAAATAATGAGCATTCGTAATAAACCATCTGCAACGAACACAATTTTCAGCTCCATGGGGTACTTGTTGATAATTTTTAGTTCCTAATTTTTCATAATCATCAATTAGATCACCACCATTCCAACAGCCCGCAATATTTCTATTCTCGATACCTTCTGTAGTTGGAATCCTATTTCCTGCTGCTAAACATATCCCATAACTTTTTAGCTCCCAACTTAATGGATTTTTAACTTTTAATATTGCACTAATTGCATTTGTATCTCTAAATGCTGTACTTTCAACAATATCTTTTATTTCATGATCCCGCAAAAAAAGGGCAAGATTTTTATCACTAGAAGCCTCAATTAGCTCCTCAGCCTCAGATATTTTTTCCTGCATGACCATAGGAGTTAATTTAGCATAATACATTGTCATCAAAAGACTGGAATGTCCTGCAAGCAATTTTGAAATGATCGGTAATGGAATATTACCTTCCATTAAGTAGCTTGTGATAAGAGAGACGCGTAGACTATGTAGTGGAAATAATACTTTTAGCCTAAATCTATCTTCAGTTTGAATAACCTCAACGAAGTTGATTTTTTTACCATCTTTAAAAGTATGACCTGAAGAGTATAAATCTTCCTCAAAATCTTTTAAAAGTTTAGTCCATAGTGTGTTGAGAGTGCTATCAAAAATAGGTTTTTTTCTATCTTCTAAATTATCAGCAGCTGCATGACGAAATAAAAAACAAACATCACCCATCTTCTCTAAAGCATATTCTGATTTTTTCTGGCCTATATGTTTTATTTCTAGACTTTTACAAGGTGTAGGCTCTTGTATTGGATTGTACTTTTCTTGCCAATTTCTTAATTTTTCTAACCAAAATAGAACAACCCTATTTTCCCAAGGAATTGTATATCCTGACTTACCCTTATTTTTTCGCATATCAGCAGTTTTATTTGTATTTATATAAAAACCAGTAGAAATATCATCAGACAGAGGTGGATCAGGAAATTTGAACAACACTTATAAGTGATATTTTGCTCCCCAAATGATGTTATAAACATCAATATATGGAGTATTTTATGGCACGTAGACCAAGAAGAAATCATTCAAATG
>NZ_JABERK010000100.1:0-10892 GCF_013004315.1 Acinetobacter sp. ANC 5378 | reverse complement strand
AGTTCTTTATCCGACATAGACACCAACATATCAAACCGTCCGCTTCAATAATCGCAAAAGTGCATATTCTAAAAGCGGACATTTTTACTTTGGAGAAACCGGACATTTCTATTTTGGGCTTACAGATTGACTTCGTATACCGCCCATTATGTTAAATGGAGAAAATTAGGGAAATATTTCCACTAATGCCCAAACACATTTCTTATATTCATGTAGAAGCATTAGTTCGGTAATATTTACAGAAGAAGGAATATCCTCCCTATCATTAATTAAAATTTCAATATGATCTGTAGCAGCTTCTTTTGCATTTTCTAATGCTTCTTCCACACTATTTCCAATAGCATTACATCCCGGTAAGTTTGGGAAATAAACGGAATATGGACTTCCTTCAGAGAGGTCTATTGCAACAGGTTGTAATATCAATCTTGTGTCCTTTTTTCGACATTAGCATATCAAGTGGAATTTTGATCTGCGCTTGACGAATTATACTTTTCAATGTGCCTTTTGGAAGAGTCTGTACTGGATGTGGAATTGTGACCAGTCCTTTAATCTCAGAATGTTTAAAGTGATTATGGCTACCTGTTTGTCTTACACAAATCCAGCCAAGACTCTGGAGTAAGCTAATTATTTTGATGCTGTGCATGATTTACCCTCTTATAGGGCTATATTTCTATAGCCCTTAAAAATTTTTAGAAGCGAGTTCCTGGGAGCTTTGGCCAAGGAAAGTTTTTTGGTGGTTCAATTAACATGTTCTACCTCTCAATGATTCCGTTGATTTTTTATGACTTCTTTTGCAACTTGAATTGCGATGGTTATTAAGATTGCACGCATATGATTCCCTATTTCATAAAAATATTAGGTGGTAGATGTAAAATATCTAATAGACCAGTTAATACTTCACTCAACATATTTTTCTCCTTATAAGCGGTCTTTAATCGCTTCTTTTGCTAGTTCAGCTGCAATATCAATTGCTAGATCGATTAAGTCATCAAACATTTTTGTCTCCTTTTTTTGAATTGACTTATTAAATTTTCCTAGACTTTTAATCCCTGGAATGAACTCAATATACAAATGTGATGTGAAAGATGCAATCAAAAAAAATCATATATGATAGGTAAAAACACCACTATTTAATTTTTAAAATAAACCAACGTTTATTTTAGGTTTTTTTTTGCTATTTTAGGATAAACTTTTTATTTAAAATATATAAATGTTTTCATTTTAATAATTTTTTAAATATACTTTTTCTATTGATTTTTTTATTTCTTAATATTTAAGGTTTGAGGGGAGAATAAAATTGATTGATCAAAAAGTAACCAATCGAGAGATTCTGAAATTTTTTGGATGCTCACCAGAGAAAATTTTAGAATCACTTAAAGAAATATATAAAATGACTTGGGAGCAGGTCTTACTACTAGCCGTTTATTCTCGACAACAGTTTATAGAACAGGAAAAAAACTGGTCTTTACCAATAGAGTCACCAAAAAACTTTTCCAATAAAATTAAATTAATAAATATTTTATTCCATCGTACAGAACAAAATTATGAATTACTAAGCGATAAAGTTTTAGAAAAAATAGAAAATTATGAAGATATTCATAGTATTACAAGTTTTTTAATGAAAATACAAGAATCTCGTGATGCTCAATTATCAGATTTAGCAAAAAACCTTTTAAATGAAATTTCTACTAACTATATTTCATTTACTTCTAAAGATTCACACAATAATAAACATCCATATTCTTATTATTCAATGTGTAAAATATTAAACTATTCTCTTCCTATTTTTAGAGATTTAATTGATTTGAACTTATCTATTGAATCCGTAAATGAAACTTTTTTAGCAGCTATAAAATCTACTATTACTGGAGATAGAGCAATTAAGACAGATTATGGTTTTAATGACAGTCCACTTCATAATTTTTATAAAAAGATAAGAGAAAGCCAAAGTATAGAGGAAATAATTAATATTATAATAGATAATGAAGAATTTAAAATTGATAATAATATTATATCAAATGGGGTTTATGGTATTTATTCGAAATATTTAGGCGACTGGATGAATCATATTTATTGTAAGTTAAAGAAAGATAAATATAGTTTCAATCGGAATAAAAATAATACTCTTAATATGATCATTAAAATTGATAATGAAAATGATGAACAGAATAATAGAGTTATAAGAATTAATGAGTTAAATCTACAAAATATATTATCACTAGGAATGATTGATCATCTATTAAATGCATTGAAAAATAGAATATTAAAGACTAATTTTATTGGTAATAACTTTGATCCAAATTCTCTTAATGACGTAGTCAATTGGTATAGAAAGTCAAAAACCATTCTTTGCCCAGATATTGATGATTGTCCTTGTCTAGTAGCTAGTGTTTTAGAATTCGATTTTAGAAATAAAATAGGGACTTTTGATAAAGACTATGGAATTTCCATTCCAATTAATAAAAAAACTTGGTTTGCAAAAGATGGATATTTGATTGTAACTGGACTTATTCGTAGATTTTTATTTAAATCTGGATCTTTTGAAAATTTATATAGATTAGATAAATATTATCCTGATTTTTTAGAAGATATTAACGAATATATTAATATCTTGTATATTAATAACGACAAAAATTTTATTCTTAATGAGAGTCTAGAGGATTTAAAGAATTTAGAAAATAATATGATGAAAGTGTGGGCTAATCTAACATTTAGTTCTCCTTTAGATGAAAAATCTAAAGAATATAAGGCATTGATAAATAGATTTAAAAGACTTCCTATATACCTGAAAGAAGAAAAAAAAGTAGCGAATGCTGAGGATGTAAGTTTCAGATCTAAAAAAAATATATGGAATCTAGATGGAATTATTTGGCGACAAAAACTTAACTCACAGAAGATTGGCTATCCAATAGATTCTCCATTTCCATTTCCATTATGGGCTAATTTTGATTCAGTCGATAAAAAGAGAATAAGAATTTTCAAGATAATTGAACAGGTTGATACTAAGTTAACTGTTGAATTGCCTCTAAAATTAACATAATACACCTTATACGAAAGGCCCGTGTTAGAACCCATTTTAATTGGTGAATAACAACCCGACTCATGGGCCTTCTGAGTATCCCTTTAACATAAATCTCTTATGCGCAGTTCGAGTGTAAGCCACATTTAGCTTTAATCCTGGCTTACTTTACGTTTTTTAATTTTAAAAGTTCCATGACCAGCAAAGCGTCGAGCAAGGTCAGGATTCCGGCCTTCCAAACGTTTAATCACAATTGGGGTTCGATTCGGCGTTTTACTCATTAAATGATCATTTTCAACATACATAACTGATCCACTTTGAGCTGCGGTAATAAAGCTTTCTCGAAGTGCACAAGCTGCCTGAGAAGCAATTTCTCTCTCATCGTCATTTTCATTAATTAGATTTACTGCTGACATTGACGTAATCCTGAGTAAAGCCAACCTAAATCATATTCTAAGTCGGGTAGCTAAAGACATTTCGCATGTGAGGCATTATGCAACACACATAGTAGCTTCTTTTCTGCTTCAAGGTAGCTATGATGTGTGTTCTTGATTTTGTATTTAATTTCAATAACTTAAAAAATTGATGTTTAAGTTTTATTTTTCCCACACAAATAAAATAATATTTAAAATCGAATACTTATATTATGTGAGAAATTTAAAGCTTAGCATCACACATAATACCTACCTAGTGAAGCAATCTAGGTAGGTATTATGTGTGATTGAAAAAACATCCTATACCTCAATTTTATTGGATTTCTCCCTCTGTTTTTCGTGTTTTGTAATGAAAGCTTCCATTAATACAGTCACATAACAAGATTCAGCTTCTTGATACGGTGTATTGTTGGCAATCATATTTTTAATCTTTTTAATATATGAAAGCTTTAATGTCCTGGCTCCATGATCAAACCAAGGATGATTATACTTATCGTTGAATAAGCGTTTTTCCAGATGATACAAATTCCCAATCTGCTGACGTACCCCACGGTAGCCTAAATAGCCCTCCAAGGCCCGGAAATGGCGTTCAAAATAGGCTTTCTTCTCATCCAGACTGGCATTTTTTTCAATCAGGCTCTGAAACCGTAAAACGACCCTTTTCCCTTGTTCTAGTTGTTCCTTATAGGCTTGATCAGTCAGACGCCAGGTCCAGTCTGTAGCGTGTTTTTCGTTGGTCCAATTCTTGGCTTGAAGCTCTTTAATACTTTTTTTCGGCTTGGTCAGACGTACCAATTCATATTTACTAGAGCGGATTGGATCAACATCGCCGATATAGTTAAAAGATTCTGCACTTGGACAAATCTCAAAGATTCTACGGTTAATCTTCACTAAATCTTGTTTGTCTTTTTTATTCAAAACCTTTTGAGTTTTTTCATCAAATAAGAAAGCATCACTGGTTCGACAAAACAGGTAAGCCTCTACTTGCACTAAAAAACCAGGTTCATTTTTAGCAATTTTTTCCCAACACTCATTTTCACTCAGCCCTGGTAAATAACTATAACTGAAATTAACTAGCAAGCTAAAAACCGGCTCACTGTTCAATCTTCTCCGATAGGTTTGCTGAGCTGTTTCCAGTAAATGATAACGTTCAATCCATTTAGCAATCATATGAGTTGCTTCATTATTATTCGTATTGAACCTAAATTTCTTAGAAACAAGATCATATTCGTTTGTCATCATTCCCATGACATTTTTTGTAAAGTCTTTAGGAAAGTAGCTGTAATAAATCATTTTTTATTACTCTCAAAGTGATTTTAATAAAGTGATTCTATAAGAGATTTATAAAAGATATTTAGTGAAAATTCTATAAAAAATCCTTAAAAACCCAAAAATTGCATTTTTGAAGTTTTTAAGCAGGATAAGGAACCACCTTTGGTGATTCTATAAATAGCAGTTCCCCAAAATGGGCTTGACGACCGCAACTTGATCAAATATAACGCTTTTAGGGTCTTTGATTTTTTTGCGTGGACTGCCAATCCATGAGCCAATTCTTTTCTGTTTGGTTCCTGGGTTGCCTACCCATGAATCAGACACACTCCCCCTTCTTGAGGATTGCCAGTCTTTGAGAAGCTTTAGTGGTGAAGCTGCGTGCGTGAGGAAACTCTAGCTGGCGCGGCTACACTAGGGGCTGGCGGGTGTGACTCCCGCTTTCTACCTGTTCACTCATTTTGATGAATGAACACCCTCCACTCCCAAGGTGGAGGTCAGTTGGGCGACAAGGACACGGGATCACGGTGACGTGGCGGTGGGAGTAACTTCCCTCCTAGGCTGAAAGGGCCGAAACCCTGTATTAAAACAGACAGTCAGAGGACTCACGGAATGAGTAACCTCGTCAATAGCTGATAACCAGACGCTTCAAGTCAAAAACAAAAATAAAGACAAGGGCGTAGGTTATACCCGCAGGTGGGCTTTTGAGGGCATCGTGAGGTGTCAGGGTTGCAAGGCGAAAGCTGGCGCAATCGGTACTCGATTTTAGGTGAAACAGTGAAATTGTCGGATGACATTCTGTTTTGCTGTCGAGATCAATGGATAGCTCAAGCCTGTAAGGTCGTCAACATGGTGCTGTTTAGGCTGTGTATGTCGATATGGGTAAGGCGTGAACGTGGATGATTATTAACTGCATACAGCATTGTATAAACCTGATACGACTTGGAACTGCGATCAGGGGAGATAGGAATGTAGGTGTTGTATGCAGGAGATCGGTACGGGTTCTACCAGTTTTCAGGCAACTGAAAACAACTGTTTTAATACTAACTTGGGAAGCAGTTTTGTTTGAAGCCGTATTGCTTGAAAATTTCTCTTTAATTTGAAGAGGTTTTCATTCAATCGGAGGCAACTTCCGAAAAAACAGAACTGTGGGAGAGTGACTTAGTAGGGCTTTGCTGTAATGGCAGAGGAAGCATTTCAATTCGAGTGAAAGGCGAGCGTTGAAATGAGTAACGAAAGGACACGCCATTAAGTTGGAGTGTGTAAGAGAATTGGAAGAATGTGGTTTGAGGATGAAGTTTGGCGACTTCATAGACTTGGTGGTCTAAACCCTCCAGCCACATTTGTAAAAATCGACCTAGAAGATCAGATTCGAGTGGCATCGGATCCAGAAATTCCAAGAACCTTGAGAAAACAAGTGAAATCAAAGTCTTTGATCCGACTTTTTATAAACGGTTAGTGGGGACCTCACTTAAAAAATCCTGACGCAGCCGATTCTGCTGAACGAAATTAAAAATCTGTGTGTCCCTCATCACACATAAATAACTGAGATCAAAGTCCTGAGTAAGACTATAAACTGCTTTCCATTTTGCGCTCATTTGCGTTTTAAGCCATTTTCTCTATTTGATATAGGGAATCATTGGTAATCAGTGAAAAAACGCGCCTACCCCCTATTTTTTGCCTCTAATCGTTATATCAGAGCGAGTGTCTACGAGCGAACGCTAAAAAGTTGAGCCTAGACTCCCTGAAAAACCGTTTTTACTATTTTATATTCTAGAAAAACTTAGATTACATGTACAAAACAGAGTCTTGACCGAGCGAAGCGAGCAAAAAAGCTTTATGAGCGAAGCGAATTCCGAGTTGCTTTTGCTTTTTTCAAAAGTCACGAAAATATTACTCAAAAATTGCCCCGACGAATCGAGCGAAAGCGAGATTCAATAGAGTTTGAGCGAAGCGAAAACCAAGGGCAATTTTTCATGATTCAGGTTTTTAATTATTTTAAGGTTTTTAAATGCTTTTCAACTTGCTATAAGCCTTATAGTTCAATGTATTCAGAGTATATATAAAGACGTTTAATTACCAATACAAAGACGTTTAATTACCAATACAAAGACGTTTAATTACCAATACAAAGACGTTTAATTGTCATTAAAAGACAAATTAATACTTGTCTTTTAAATGATTTGAATTAATATGTCTTTTAAAGCTATTAATAACTCATATAAAGACGTTTAATTACCACATGAAAAAAGATCTTGTAGTTAAAACAAATCGTTTGAATCAAGCATTTCAAGTACTTTCCCTAGCAGAATTTCATATTGTTCAATTGGCTATTGTAGATGCCAGAGACACTGGTACAGGATTAACTACAGACATGCCTCTAAGAATAGATGCATTACGTTATGCCGATGTATTTGGTACTACTCGACAAAATGCTTATATGAGAATGAAGGAAGCGGAAGAAACCCTATTTAATCGCCGATTCAGCTTTTTTGATGAAGATGGAAAACTTGTAAAAAGTCGTTGGATTTCTCAAGTTAAATATTTGGACAATGAAGGTGCCATAGAAATTGTTTTTACGCCTGCTGTTGTTCAAGGCATCAGCCGTATCAATGGGGTAAAAGAATTTTTTACTCAATATCTTTTGAGCCAAACAGCACAATTAAAAAGTGTGTATTCAAGTAGACTCTATGAATTATTGATTCAATGGAGAAGTACAGAAAAAACCCCCATCATTAATTTAGAAGACTTTCGTGCACAGCTTGGAATCGAAGAAAATCAATATAAATTAATGAGCGATTTTAAAAAAAGAGTTCTTGATCTAGCTATTAATGACATTAATGAAAAAACAGATATTAAAGTAACTTATCAACAACATAAAAAAGGTCGCTCGATCTCGGGTTTCTCTTTCAACTTTAAACAAAAAAAATCAGCTGCTAAGTCACTAGAGAATAAGCGGGATCTAGACACTATCGATCTTTTTTCAAAAATGACCGACAAACAATGCCACCTATTTGCCAATAAACTCTCCGAACTCCCTGAGATGAGTAAGTATTCCCAAGGCACAGAAAGCTATCAACAATTTGCTATACGCATCGCTGAAATGCTGCAAGATTCAGAGAAATTTAAGGAGTTAATTCCTTTACTAAAAAAAGTAGGGTTTCAATGACGTTGTTAATTGACATTGTAAAGTTAACAGTCAAGTATTAATACAAATTGAAAACTGGTTTACATGATGAAAAAACTGTCAGTTTCAGAACTAGCAAAACTATATGGATACTCTAGACAGGCTATTTATGCCCATATAAATAAAGGAAATTTATCAAAAGGATCTGATGGATTGATTGACTTTTCAGAGGCTTTGAGGGTCTTTGGAGAGCCACAAAAAAACAACTCTACTGTCAACCAAAGTCAATCAACTAACAGTCAAAACTTAACAGAAGTTGACTTATTAAAACGTCAAGTTGAAATACTAGAAAAACAATTAAATCAGGCCGTGCAGAGAGAAAATCAATCACTAGAACGTGAATCGTTTTATCAAGAACAGATTGAAGCTATGCAACGTCTATTAGAAGCCCCAAAAGCCAATATGACTACGTTTACCGATCAGAAATCTAATCAGGATATAGCAACAGATCCTCGGTTAGAGCCAGAGCCGAACTATGCCGGATTGACTACTCTTGAAAACAAGCGCATTCCAGTGCCGGAGCATGTTGAACAGGAACCGGAGAAAAGGGGCTTTTGGAGCCGTTTTTTTAGACCCTATGATTAACCACGATTGTTTAACTGATATGAACAAAGTTGTGGAACATTGATCAAATAATAGGCGTGGAACGTGAAAAATCATAAAAAAAGCCCATTCGGTGGCGATTGGGCTATAAACTAGAAACTACAGCATTGATTTCTATAGATAATTATAACGCATTTCGTATAAGGTGTATTATGTTAATTTTAGGAGTTCTTAAAATTCATCATTAATTCAGACTTATATTTTATTAAGTTATAAAATATGCCATTTTTCTGATTCACTGTACCTTTTCTATGCAATTTAGATACGATATAAACGGATTACGAGCAATTGCTGTTCTTGCTGTAGTCATTTTTCACTTTAATCCACAAGCGCTACCAGGTGGATTTGCTGGGGTTGATGTTTTCTTTGTTATTTCTGGTTTTTTAATGACCTCCATTATTTTTAATGGTGTAGAAAAAAAGACTTTTAGTTTATTCAAATTTTATAATGCTCGGGCAAACCGAATCATTCCAGTATTGGCTGCAATGTCAGCTGTTTTACTCGTATTTGGGTGGTTCTATTTAATTCCAAGTGACTATCGTGACTTAGGCCGTCAAGTTGAGAAAAGCTCCTTATTTATCTCAAACCTTTTATTTGCAAAAGGTGGCGGTTATTTTGATACCGCAGAGCATACTAAATGGCTTCTTCACACTTGGTCTTTATCTGTTGAATGGCAATTCTATATTTTCTTTCCAATAATAATTATTGCTCTTAAAAAATATTTAAGCCTCAACAATTTAAAACGTGTTGTTATAGGTTTATTTCTAGCAAGTTTTATTTACTGTGTTTATGCAACTTACAAAGATAGTAAAACTGCTTATTTCTTACTAACAAGCCGAGCTTGGGAGATGCTACTCGGTGGGTTAGCCTTCCTATATCCTTGGTCGCTTCAAAAGAAGATAAAACAAGTTACAATTCAATTGTTAGGTATTGTACTTATTGTTGCTTCATATTTCTTAATGTCAAAAGATACGTTATGGCCTGGTTATATGGCACTAATACCTGTACTTGGTGCATATTTAATTATTGTAAGTAGCTTCCAAAATAACTTCATCATCAATAATCCAGCTTTTAATTATGTTGGGAAATGGTCTTATTCTATCTATGTATGGCATTGGCCTTTAGTCGTTTTAGGGTTCTACTTTGCATTTGAAAATTGGTGGGTATACGGCATTCCACTATCCATCTTACTTGGATTCTTAAGTTATCAATTCATTGAAAAGATTAATTTTCCACGCTATTCATTTTGGAAAGAGATATACAAAGCAAAACCTTTTTATATTTTCTTAATCATTTTAACTTGTGGATATACAATCAAAGAAACAAATGGAATAGCTTCACGACTTCCAGAAATGGCCCAAATCGCAGAAAAAGAAAAAAATAATTCAAATCCTTATAAATGTGATAAGCAAGAATTTTATGAGTGTATTATAGGTAAATCATCTAATATTAAAGCTATTATTATAGGTGATAGTCACGCAGATTCATTAACAACATCCCTATCTTCTATTTTTGATTTAAAATCAGAAGGTATTATTTCTATATCTACCGGAGGATGCCCTTTAATTTTAAATATGCAATATTATGATAAAAGACCTTGTATTGAAATCAACCAAAAACGAATGGATTTTATCCAATCTAAGAAATATCAAAATGTCCCTATTATTTTAGTCGGAAGATATTCAGCTTCCTTATTTGGAGAAAATGATCCAGATCGTATCCCCTCAGGAGGAGCAAAGCCAAATATCTATTTTGGAAATAATCCAAATGTTTCTCAACATAGTAGATTAATATCATTTGAAAAAAGTTTAGAAAAAACACTTTGCCAAATTTCTATAAGCAATCCAGTTTATATTATCCAACCTATTCCAGAACTAGGTTTTAATGCGCCACAAAAAATTATTAAAAATTATTTTTATGGAAAAAATGAAAAAATATCAATTTCATATAATAGTTATTTAAATCGCTCAGGAAAAGTAAGAGAAATTATTAATAAAAGTGCCCATAAATGTAAGGTACAAGTTTTAGATCCAGCTAAAACTTTATGTAAAAATAATGAATGTATTTCCACATACAAAAATCGACCGATTTATCGTGATGGAGATCATTTAAGTGAATATGGAAATAAACTATTAGTACCAATGTTTAAAGAGCACTTAGATCAATAATTATTAGTATTTGTAGGCTTATTTTATTCATCTTGTATAAGTAAGCCTACCAATTATTTAACATAAAATCTCTTATGAGAAATTAAAATGTTATTCCCAAGTAGAAATGTCCTACCTAATAACCAAATAGAAATGTCCTATATGGACATTTCCAAGTCAAGCACAGGATTCAGATTTCGTTGTTGAATTGCTGTTTTCTGTGCACGTCTGCT